>JADFIM010000017.1 GCA_022566725.1 Planctomycetota bacterium | reverse complement strand
TCATACTGCTTCATCGCCTTGGAAAGGCCCATTGGCTCCGTGGGGGAAACGTCGGCAGGGGTGTGCTCGGCAGGGGGATATATCTTCAGGTCGTCGCTCACCAGGGCCGAGGTGAGCCCAACTCCGGTCGCATTGAGATCCTCATGGGCTTTGGCCAGCAGGTCGCCGGTCGGGGGCTTGCCGTGCCACCCGCCACCCTGCAGCGACGGCGCCCCCCAGCCCTTGACGGTCCTGGCGACGACCGCCATCGGCCGGTCACCGTCCTGATTCTTGATGAACCGATCGAAGGCCTCGCGAATGGCATCTGGATCGTGCCCGTCAGTGTCACTGACCGAGAACCCTGCTGCTTCAAGCTTGGCCGTCAGGGTCTCGGGCGATTGCTGTGGGCTGACCTTGTCCGCTTGGCCGTAGCCGTTGCAGTTGAAGATCGCCAGTACGTTGGTGAGTGTGTGATCAGCGATGAAGTCGATGGCCTCGGCGACCTGGCCCTCACGAGCCTCGCCGTCGCCGATGATGCAGTAGATGCGCTTCTCCAGGCCATCACGTCGCGCGGCGACCGCTAGGCCGGCCGCAACCGAGAGGCCATGGCCTAGCGAGCCGGTCGCTGCATCAAAGAACGGGAACCCTTCCATCGGACTGGGGTGACCATCGAGCAAAGAGTCGGCCTCGCGCAGGGTCAGGAGGTCGTCGGCGGTCATGCGACGAAGCTCGTCGCCTTTCCCGATGGCTGCCCCGAGGTCCGCCAGGGCCGCATAAATAATGGGCACCGCATGGCCCTCGGAGAGCACCAGCCGGTCTGATGTGGGGTAGCGCGGGTGATCCGGCAGCCACCGCATCGAGTGATATAGCAGGACAGTCACAATCTGACCCAGGCTCAAAGCACTGGTGGGGTGCCCACTTCCAGCCCCCGCACACATGTCCAGACACATGTGGTCAAGCTGAATCGCCTTGGTGTGAACAGCAGCATCAAATGCCATCGGCTTCCTTTCTGGCAGCGATCAGCCAGTTCATACCTGCTCCTGGGGGTCGGATTTCGCTAAACCGTGTACTATCCCATAGGCGGGCACAGAAAGCAAATGCCACCCCCAAGGCGGCCGCCCATGGCCAGGGTTCCCGGCTGCTCGAGAGCCCGGCCAGATGCCCCCGCCTGGCGTTCGGCAGCCCGGCTGTTACACTCTGGGTGTATGCCACAAGAGCACTCTGCGAGGGTTGATCCGTCATGAAGGTCATTTGCGATCGTGCCGCGCTGGTAAACGCGGTGAACATTGTCGGCGGCGTCGTGACCAGCCGTACGCCGACGCCCGTATTGAGATGTCTGAAGCTGACCGCCGCCGATGGCATGTTGGTCCTCTCCGCCACCGATCTGGAGATGGGACTACGCCTGGCCGTCGCTCAGGTTGAGGTCGAACAAGAGGGCGAAGCGGCGATCTTGGCTGACAAGCTCAGCCAGATCGCCCGCGCGTGTGAGGACCCAACACTCACCATCGAGACCGACCCCGATTCGATCGCAGCCGTGCACATCCGCGGAGCCGGTTCGCATTTCAAGGTGTTTGGCTACGATCCGAGCGAGTTTCCGCCGGTGCGGGACTTTGAAGGCGCCACGGTGGACTGCGAGGTCCCGGCCGGCGTCCTGCAGACGCTTATTACCCGCACCTTGTTTGCTGCCGCCGTCGAGCACAGCCGGTACGCAATCAACGGGGTCTTGTTCGAGCGATCAGGCAAGCGCCTTCGAATGGTCGCCACCGATGGGCGGCGGCTCGCCATGGCCAAGGGTGAATGTAAATCAGGCGAAGGTGAATCCACTTGCATCATACCCAGCAAGGCGTTGAAGCTGCTTGGCAAGCTTCTTGATGATCCCGACACGCCGGTTCAACTCTCCATTGAGGAGAATCAGATTCTCATGGCCGTCGGCGATCCCGGGTCGCCCGGGAATGTTGCAGTGCTCTCGAGCAACCTCGTGGAAGGTGCGTTCCCGCCGTTCGAGGATGTGGTGCCCAAGGAGCAGGACAAGAAGGTGTCGTTCGACGCCGCTACCCTTTCCAGCGCTGTTCGCCGAGCGGCGCTGCTGACCAATGAGGAGTCCAAGGGGGTCCGTCTGAGCTTCGCCAACGACAAGCTCACCCTTACCAGCCGCGCCCCGGAAATGGGCGAGGCGACCGTCGAGATAGACCTCGATGATTATCAGGGCGATCCGCTCGAGATCGGCTTCAATCCCGGTTTCATCATTGACGCGCTCAATGTTGTGACCAGCAGGAAGGTGATCATCGAGCTCAAAGCTCCCAACAAGCCGGGAGTGCTGCGGACCGGCAACGACTTCACCTACGTGATCATGCCGGTGAATCTGCAATAACCCCTCGATCATCTCGACGTCTTGGGTTACCAAAGGAAAGAAGCCCACGAGGGGCTTCGATCTCAATGCCAGTCGATGATGAAGCCGGGCCGGTCACGGCTTGTACTTGATGCTGCACCCGTACGGCTTCACATAGTCGGGCGTGACGGTCTCCTCCTGCACGAGCTGCCGAACCGCGCTCACGACGAAGTTCGTTACCTCATCGGCGGGCTTGTCGGCAAGGCGATTGTCGTCGATCGCCCCGTGGTAGCGGAGGATGCCTTCCTTGTCGATGACGAACATGTGCGGAGTACGTCGCGCGTCGTAGAGCCGTGCGACCTTCCCATCGGTATCCAGAAGAATTGGATACTTCGGCTTGTAGCTCTTGATCCAGGCGTCGTTCTGCTGGGCCGTGGTCGTATACGTCGAGTTGACGGCCAGCCAGGCGATCCCCTTGTCCCACTGCTTGGACTTCATATAGGCATCTTGCATCGCTTTTGATTTGTAGCATCTCTGCACGAAGGGGCATCCCAGGTTGAACCACTCCAGCACCACAGTCTTGCCCTTGTAGTCCGAGAGGCTGCGTTCTTGCCCGGAAGTGTCCAGGAGTGTAAACTCCGGCGCCTTCTTGCCGAGCTTCGCCTTCTTTACCTCCGGCTCGGCGAATGCCATGGCGGACGCGCCAATCGCCACCGCCGCAGCGCTTAGGCCGATCATCAGAAACAGTCTGGTTCGTCGGTTCATCCTCGAGACTCCTATTCAGAAAGTGCAACTGTGCCGCCATCGGGCCGCACGGGGCGAAACCTCCTACCGCCCATTCGGCATCGGCAGCTGGAACTGAAAATCGTAGCATGGATCATCAAGTTTCTCTCCCAGAGCCACCAGACCACCAAGCACCATCGGCTCACCAAGGGCGTTATTCGGGCGCAGATCCACTCTTACCACCACGCGGAACCGGTCGTTTGTGACGGTAACTTCGGCCTCGTGGTACGTGACACCCCGAGAGTGGCCCGGAAAGTACGCCGCCTTCTTCTCGCCCTGGGCCGGCCCGGTGATGCTCAGCAAGGTTCCATCGAAAGTCACGGACGCCCCGCTTACTGTATCCAGCGACCCGGGCAGACGCATCCTGTGCTTGAGCAGGATGGGATCAGCGACCTCCGGGGACTCCACAGGCCGATGTGTCGTCTCCACAATCACACTGCGTCGAGCCTCGCCCAGCACGCACACATCCTTGCACACCGCCCACTTGATCTCAGCGTGCAATGTGACTCGGCCGTCGGCAAGCCGCATTGGAGCCTTCACGGGCACAAACAGCACCGCCTGACCTTCGTACGCGTACACCGGTCCAAGCGGCGTCTTGAAGGCCCCGGGGCGCGTCCACATGGTCTGGCCGACCTCGAAGCCGCTTGGCGCTTGCACCTTGATCTGTGGCGGCGGAGCGCCCTCACCCGGATTCTTCCAGTAGATGCGCCACTGCGGCTCGATGTCGAAGATCAGCGCAAGGTGAAACGTCTGACCGGGCCCGACCCGCTGGACGTCCGTCACCATATTCACCGCGACGAGATGATCGGTCGAGGTACGACGGGGCAGATTGGTCGGCCCGAACTGATCGTGGGCCACCGCCGGGGCACTGAGCACGAGCACCGCCGGCACCGGCCACACTCCTGCCCATTGTCTGGCTTGGCGCATATCCTGCTCCGAAACCCCGACCGCCACGCGATGCACCCGACGGCAAACCGCCCCCTCCCCAAGAGAAGATGCGCCGCACGCCGCAGCATTCCACCCGGATCGCACGATGTTCGGCGGGTCCTGTAGACTACCAACGGGCCCATCATGGTGCCTATTCCTTCCCCGCCGCCACAACCGGCCGGCGCCATATCCCGGCCACCGCGGAGGCTCCTATGGAGAGAACTCGTATGGGTCCATCCCGTGCTCGGTGGGTTATTGCAGCATTCTTGGTGTCCACGTTCTGGGCCGAGATCGGCTGCACAAGTCGCATCACCAGCGACCGCGATCTGGTCCTGGTCGATCCGGCTGAGGCGGTGAAGCTGCTCGACGGCCCCAAGACGCTGCTCGACTTGGGCTCGAATGCTGTAGGAGCGTGGGTCGATCCACGCAGTGAATCTCAATTTCGCGCCGGCCACATCCCCGGAGCTATCAGTCTGCCCTTCCAGAACATCACTGCCGAACACGACAAGCTCAAGGGGTATGACGTGCTGATCGTCTACGGCGACGACTACCACGATCCCAAGGCCGAAGGGATGAGCAAGCGGCTTTTGGAACTGGGCTTCAAAGATGTGCGCACACTGCGCGGCGGGCTGCAAGCCTGGGCCGACCTGGGCCATCCTGTGGAGACGGGCAATCAAGGATGACGACGAAGCCGGTGACCTGTCGGACCGATTGCAGCGCCTTGTATCAGTGCGGTGATCGTTGAGCTTCTCCGACCCGCCGCAGGCCAATCCCGGCCCGAGGGAGTGGTTCGGCATCCCTCGAAGACCTCCCAACCTACACAACTCGCGATCAATGTCCGGATTTCACCGATATCAACCTTGCCTCGTTGCTCGAAGCGCCTTATCTTCGTAAGGACGCTCACCAGGAGAAGAAGAAAGGAACTCCCTCATGCATCGTCGATTCGCTTTGGCGTGCACGATCGTGTGCTCATGGGTGGTTTGCGTACCCGCGGCAATGGCGCAACAACGGGACCAGGGCGGTCCGGCCGGCGCCGGCATTGAACCGCTGACCACCGTGCGCGTGGCCAGCGGGCTGAACCGGCCGGCGTTCGCCACCCATGCGCCGGATGACTTTTCGCGCCTGTTCATCGTCGAGCAGCGGGGCGTGATCAAGATCCTCGATCTGGCGACCAAGATGGTCCTGGCTGAGCCGTTCCTGGATATTGATGCCTTCGTGGGGGGGCCAAACGACAACTTCGACGAACGCGGCCTGCTGGGGCTGGCCTTTCACCCGGACTATCAAACCAACGGATACTTCTACGTCAACTACACCAACAACTCCTCCGCCACCTCGATCCGCCGCTTCACGGTTTCGGGCAATCCGGATATCGCCGACCCCGCCAGCTTCTTTACGCTGTTGACCATCGTTCAGCCGTTTGCCAACCACAACGGTGGGTGGATGGGCTTCGGCCCCAACGATGGCTACCTCTACATCGCGACCGGCGACGGCGGCTTCTTCTGCGACCCCGGCCAGCGGGCGCAGGACATCACCGACCAGTTGCTGGGAAAGATGCTGCGCATCGACGTTGATGGGGACGACTTCCCGAAGGATATCAACCGGAACTATGCCATCCCGCCCGACAATCCCTTCGTCGGCGTCACGGGTGACGACGAAATCTGGGCCTACGGCCTGCGCAATCCCTGGCGTGACAGCTTCGACCGCGAGACCGGCGACCTGTACATCGCCGACGTCGGCCAGAACGCGCGCGAGGAGATCGACTACCAGCCGGCTGCGAGCGGCGGCGGCGAGAACTATGGCTGGGACTGCGAAGAAGGTACCGCGTGCGCCAACTCGGCCAGCCCCGATTGCGCGGGCACTGCCAATGGGTGCAGTTGCGGTGATCCAACCCTTGTGAATCCCATTCACGAATACACACACTCGTTCGGCTTCTCGATCACCGGCGGGTACGTCTATCGCGGATGCGCGATCCCCAGCCTGCTGGGCACCTACTTCTTTGGCGACTTCGTCACCGCCAGGATATGGACGTTCAAGGTCGTCGGCGGCTCGGTGACGGAGTTTGCCGAGCGCACGGCGGAGCTGTCGCCCTCGTCCGACGGGTTTGTCGTCAACCAGATCGCATCGTTCGGCGAGGACGCGGCCGGCGAGAACTACATTGTGGATCGCGGCAGCACGACCACGGGTCAGGTCTTCAAGATCGTGCCGGTGACGCCCACGATCTCCCCGGCAGATTTTGACTGTGACGGCAGCGTGGGCATCCTCGATCTTCTCTCGCTGCTCGCCCAATGGGGACCCTGCGACGGGTGTTTGCAAGACCTCGATGGCGATGGTCAGGTCGGTATATTCGACCTCCTGACGCTCCTGGCCCAATGGGGCTGAGCCGCATTTTGATCCGCGGCTCTCGCCCGTCACCGTCGGCACCACAGCGACATCGCATACCCCAACCCCCGATAAGCGAATCGGGTCGCACGGCCCGGCGAAAAAAACACGACTACGATTGAATTGTCCGGGTAGGTTCGACGTTAGCATAGGGATAGGATTGTCCGAGGGAGGCCGGTAGCCGGTGTTTGGATCACAACTGTTACGACTGTTGGCGGCGATGCTGGTGGCGACGTGGTCGCCTGAGCACCGGTGCTGCTGTCAGCCCAATGCCGCGGATGCTGAGAGAGGAGGCCGGCTGGCCTTGGTCGTCGGCTTTGCCGACTCGGCTCAGCCCTCCGACATTCGGCCGATGTCGTGTTGCGCAGAAACGGCGCCTGATACCTCATGCCCACCGGTGGCCGCGCCGACCAAAGCAGGCTGCGGGCTGGAGTGCTCCAAGAGCGGCCGGGATGACCGGCCGGCGTGTGCATGCGCACACGCGTGGACCGATGCGACGCTGCCGGTCGCGACAATCGCGATATCGCCGGCCAAGAACACTCAGGCGACCATAGATATGCTGGTTCAGCTGCCACCGGCCCTCCTCGGAGTCGGCATTTCTGGGCAACTCACCAATTGTTGTCGCGGCTCACCGCACGGCCCACCGGTGCAATCTCTTTTTGCGTTGCGCTGCCTGCTGACAACCTGATCCGACCCATCGCAGCACCGCTGCTCGCTATGCCTGCGCCACCCTGCGCAGGTGTGATGCTGTTTCATTGCGGCGGTGCCCAGCCCGAAACGGACCGCAGACCGTCGTAGACTTTGGATGCAAAGCACCCGCGGATATGCGCCCGCGGCTGCGAATATCAACTGGCATGGAACAAGGAGATTCTGAAATGTCCATCGAGTACGCCTTTACACGACATTGGATGGTTGCCGTCACCGTGGTCGGCGCGATGCTGGCTGCGGGACCGCTTGGTCTCGCTCAGTCAACGCAGCCCGACGCCGGCGAAACAGCCAAAGATGGCCTGGTGATCCACGTCTGGACCTGTTCGGTGCACGGGAAATTCCACCTGCGGGACAAGGGCGCCTGCCCGGCGTGCGCCGAGGACCTCGTCCGCAAAGAGATCACGCTTCAAGGCCCCGAGCAGGTCGGAGATCCCTATCCGCTGGATATCTGCATCGTGTCCGGTCTTCGGTTGGGAGATATGGGGCCGCCCATCGTGATGATGCACGAAGGCCGCGAGGTCCGCTTCTGCTCCAAGGACTGCATCAGCAAGTTCGAGGCGGACGCGGCGACATACTTCACGAAGATTGATCAGAAGATCGTCGAGCAGCAATTGCCGCGGTATCCAATGACGAGCTGCCCGGTCTCCGAGCAAGCCTTGGGGTCCATGGGCGATCCGGTGAATCGCGTCTACAACAACCGGCTTGTGCGCTTCTGCTGCAACGGGTGCGTACGGGCCTTCAAGAAGGACCCGGCGAAGTTCCTCCCCAAGCTCGACGAAGCGATCGTCGCACAGCAGCAGCAAGACTATCCGCTTGCGACCTGCATGATTTCCGGCATGAAGCTCGGCTCGAAGGGCAAGCCGGTCGATTACATCGCCGCCAATCGCCTGGTGCGGTTCTGCTGCAACGGGTGCCCAAGGGGTTTCTGGAAGGACCCTGCGACATACCTCGCCAAGCTCGATGAGGCCTGGCAGGAGAAGCTTGGCGACAAGCCGTCTCCCGAGAAGGACACCGGTGAGAACGACGAGCACAACCACGACCACGGTGACCACGACCACTAGGCCCAAGGGCTCTGTTATGACTCGTTGTCGAAGTCTCTTTCATCTGTTCTGTGCGGCGGTGTTTGCGTCGGCGGTGGGCTGCCGGAACGCGCGTCATGGTGGCCCGTTCAGCGAGTGGATCGACCGTGATTGGTCGCCCGACGAACTCGCCCAGCCATGGTCCGATCAGACCGGTGAACCAATCGCGCGCGCCAGGAACTCTGCGAGGTACGTGGAGATTCCGGATGAGGCCGGCCCGGAAGATTACGTACGGTTGGCGCTGGAGCGCAATCCCGCGCTCCAGGCCGCCGCGCAGAAGGTGCGGCGTCTGGCCGAACGCATAGACCAGGTGACCGCCCTGGACGATCCCCAGTGGGAGTTCGGTCCGACGGGTCGACTGGGCTCCGATGGTTCCGGCGTTTCGGGATTGACGACCGAGATCCGGCAGCATCTGCCCTCTCCGGGCAAGCTCGCGACGCGGGGTCGGATCGCTGCACATGAGGTTGCCATGGCCGCCCAGGAGATGGTGATGACGCGGCAAAGGCTGATCGCCAACACGCGTAGGGCGTACTGGTCGCTCTACATTGCGCAGCGATCGATTGAGGTGACAATGCAGAGCCTGGATCTGCTGATTCAGCTCGACGATGTCGCTGAGAACCGCTACCGGACCGGAGAGGCGACGCTGCAGGATGTGCTGCTCGTCTCGACCCAGCGCAGCCGTCTCGATACCGAGCTACTGGCGTTCCGGTCGCAGCAGGAGGCCGCGGCGGCGATGCTCAACAACCTGCTCGATCGACCGATTGCCGCGAAGGTGCCGGCACCGGGTCTGGCCGCGGCCACCCTCGAAGGCCTGGATCTGGAGCTCGACCCTCTCCTGGCCAGTGCCAGGCGGGCCAACCCCGATCTCCTGAGGATTCACGAGCAGATCGCGGCCGATCGGGAGCGCCTGAAGCTCGCCCGGCTGGCTCGGTGGCCGGACTACAAGGTGGAGTTCGGCTACGACTTCATCGACGGTATGGACATGGGATCCTCCGCGGCCGACGAGCAGGGGTGGCGGCTGACCGTGCAGCTCAATTTGCCCATCTGGTCGCGGAAGCTCGATGCGGCGGAAGCCGAGGCCCTGCGGGCCATCTTTCAAAGCACGGCTGAGCTACGGGATGCGGGCAACCGCACCGCCTTCAAGGTTCGGGATGCCCTGGTACGGGCGCAGACGCATTATCGGCAGGCCATTCTGTTCCGTGATGAGATCATTCCCAAAGCGCGGCAGACACTGGATGTGTCCACCACCGACTATCAGCTCGGCCACCTGGATTTCCAGGCACCCATCGACAACTGGCGCCGGCTGCTGACTTTCGAGCTGATGTATCACCAGAACATTGCGCGGCTGGAGCAGGCCTTGGCCGACCTGCAGGCTGCCCTCGGCGAGGACCTCAACCGCAAGGACGAATCCTCAGAGCAACCCGCCGTCCCCGGTCGCGAACCGCCGGCAGAGTTGGAGACCAAGTGATGAGCGAAACTCAGGACCAGGGTATGACCAAGCGCGATGAGACGGCGAAGCCGCAATCGCCGCCGCCCTCCAGTCCGCCGCCGCGCGGGCCGAGCTTTGGGCGGCTGCTTGGTTGCTTGGGGGTGGTGCTGGCGCTGCTTCTACTCGGCTCAACGGCGTTTGTGCTGGGCGTGTTCTTCGGTGAACCGGTGAGGCAGGCGTATCAAGAGTTCCGCGCAGCACGGGCAGGCGAGCAATCCGTCGCGGCCGCCGAAGAGAAGGACTGGCAGTACTACACCTGCGGGATGCACCCCTGGGTCATTCTTCCGGAGCCGGGGCTCTGTCCCATCTGCCACATGGACCTGGTTCCGCTGGACCCCGACAAGTTCACCGGCGAGATCAGCATCGATCCGGTTGTGGTGCAGAACATAGGGGTGCGGATCGAGCCGGTCGTGACCGGCCCCGTGACGCGCGTCATCCGAACCGTGGGCACGGTCGCTTACGACGAAACAAGGATGCAGGACACGATCGTGCGCGTGGATGGGCAGATCGAAACGCTCTACGCCAACTACGTCGGCATGCCGGTCAAGAAGGGCGATGTGCTGGCCGACTACCACAGCCCGACGGTGATGGCCGCGGAGCACGAGCTGCTGATCGCCAGCAAGTCTAGGGCTACCGCCGATGGCGCACGGATCATCGAGGCCGCGAAGGACAAGCTGCGGATCTACGGCGTGCCGGATGCGGATATCGAGGCAGTGCTGGAAACCGGGAAAGTTCTCTATACCTTCCGCGTGCTGAGCCCTCTCGACGGCTTCGTCCATTCCATGGGCGGCCACCAGGGCCACTGGTTGACCGTTGGCGAGCACGTGAACGAGATCATCAACCTCTCGCGGGTCTGGGTCTTGGCCACGCTGTACGAATACCAATTGCCCTTCGTCGAGGTCGGGCAGCCGGCGGTGATGACCTTGTCGTATCTCCCCGGCCGGACCTTCGAGGGCAAGGTGATCTACATCTACCCGTATCTCGATAAGAAGACGAGACAGATCAATGTCCGGCTGGAGTTCGACAATCCCACCGGCCTGCTCAAGCCCGGGATGTATGCAAACATCAAGCTCCAGAGCACGCTGGCCCAGTCGCGCACACTTGTCCCTCGGGCAGCGGTCATGGACACCGGCAAGCGACAGATCGTCTTCGTGAGTCTTGGCGAGGGGCGCTTCGAGCCACGCGATGTGGTCGTCGGGGTGGAAACCGATGACGGCATGGTCGAAATCCTCGACGGGCTCAAACCCGGCGAGATGGTCGTCACCAGCGGGCAGTTCCTGCTGGACAGCGAAGCGAACATCCGCGAAGCGCTGGCCAAGATGATCCGGGGCGAACTGGCCTCGGAGCAGGAGGCGGTCGTGGCCGTGGCCGGCACGAGCCAGTTGAGCGCCTTGCCCGACGCCGTTGCCGACGCCATCGTTGACATCCTCGACGGCTACTTCGCCATCCAAGACACGCTCGCCGACGATTCCACCGAACGTATCTCGCCCCATGCCGGACAGGTCGCCGAGGCGGTTGATGTGATGTTGGGCGTTGAGATCCCCAACGATCCGCATTTCTGGCATATGCACGATGAGGTCGCCACCGTGCGCGGCGAAGCACTCGCGTTGGCCGACGAGACGGACCTGGAGCAGGCCCGGCTGCAGTTCGCCGACCTCAGCGCCGCGCTGGCCAAGCTCATCAAAGCGACCGGCGTGCCGCCGTCGTACCCGGCCCAGGTGCAACAACTGCACTGCCCGATGTACCGCTCTGACGAGGGCGGCAGCATCTGGCTGCAACCCAAAGGTAGTGTTCGCAATCCGTTCTTCGGCTCGATCATGCTTCGCTGCTTCGATGAGCGCAGCACGTTGCCTGTGACCGGGCGGCAGGGGCCCCCGGAGTAACCCATGATCGCCAAACTGATCCAATGGTGCGTCGGCAACCGGGCGATGGTCCTCCTTTTGACCGTGTTCCTGGTGGCGGCGGGAGTCTGGTCCGTCTTCCACATCAAGATCGATGCGATTCCAGACCTCTCGGATGTCCAGGTCATCATCCGCACCGAGTACCCCGGCCAGGCCCCGCAGATCGTCGAAGATCAAGTCACCTACCCGCTGACCACGGCCATGCTGTCCGTTCCCCACGCCAAGGTTGTGCGCGGCTACAGCATGTTCGGCTCGAGCTTCGTGTACATCATCTTCGAGGACGGCACCGACATGTACTGGGCCCGCAGCCGGGTCCTGGAGCAACTCAACTTCGTGGCCGGCTCACTCCCGGCCGGCATCAACCCGCAACTCGGCCCGGATGCCACCGGCGTGGGATGGGTCTTTGAGTACGTCCTGTTGACCGGCAAGTACTGCCCAAACCACCCCAACGGACTGTGGCACGACCCGGAGACCGACATCTGGTACGCCGATGTCCCGAATGACCCGGTGGTACGGCAGCGCCTCGTGCGCCATCGCGTATTCCAGGACACCAAGGCGATCTTCGCCGACGTGCAGGAGAACCGCCGCTACGAGTCGGTCGACCACGCCCCGTCCGAAGCCCGCAGCCGGCTGAAGCGGATCGTTCTTACGGCCGGCTACGATCGCTGCCCCCTCGACGATGAACCATTACGCCCAAGCAATCAGGACCTTTCGGACCTGCGCGGGATTCAGGACTGGTTTCTGCGCTATGAGCTGACGGCCGTCGAGGGCGTCAGCGAGGTCGCTGCGATCGGCGGCTTCGTCAAGCAGTATCAGGTCGTCGTCGATCCGGTCAAACTGCTGGCGTACAACCTGCCGCTGAGCAAGATCAAGACGGCGATCAAGCGGTCCAACGTCGATGTGGGCGGGCGCTTGATCGAGATGAGCGAGACCGAATACATGGTCCGCGGCGTCGGCTACCTCGGCAGCCTCACGGACGAGGAGATCGCCGAGGCCAGGGCCAAGGGTCTGTCGGTCGAGGAAGCACGCACGCAGCGCGCGTTGGACGAGTTGCGAATGATCTCTCTGGGTGCGACCGAAGACGGCTCGCCCATCTACCTGGCCGAACTCGCCGAGATCCGCATCGGGCCGGATATCCGCCGCGGCGTCGCTGAATGGAACGGGGAAGGTGAAGTCGTCGGCGGCATCATCGTGATGCGCTTCGGCGAGAACGCCCGCGCCACCATCCAGAGAGTGCGCGACAAGCTCACAGAGCTGGAAAAGGGCTTGCCTCCGGGCATCGCCATCGAGGTCGGCTACGACCGCAGTGATCTGATCGATCGCGCGATTGTGACGGTCCGCAACACGCTGATCGAGGAGGTCATCGTCGTCTCGCTGGTCATCATTCTGTTCCTGCTGCACGCCCGCAGTGCTCTGGTGGCCGCGTTCGTTTTGCCGACGGGTGTTCTCTCCACTCTGGCGCTCATGAACCTGCTCGATATCAACGCCAACATCATGAGCCTCGGTGGTATCGCCATCTCCATCGGCGTGATGGTGGACAGCTCCATCGTGATGGTCGAGAACGCCCACAAACACTTGGAACGTGAGAAGCAGCGGGTGGCCGAGGGCGGCCAAGCCAGACCGCGTAGCGCCGTCATCGCGGAAGCCGCGGCGGAGGTCGGCCCGACGCTGTTCTTCAGCCTGCTCATCATCACCGTTAGCTTCCTGCCGATCTTCGCCCTGGGTGAACAGTCCGGGCGCCTCTTCAAGCCCCTGGCGTACACCAAGACCTTCGCCATGGCCAGCGCCGCCATCCTGGCCATCACCGTCATTCCCGTGCTGATGATCTACTTCATTGCCGAGCGGATGCTGCCCGTGCAGTTGGGGCGCGGCAAGCGCGTCTTGGCCTACCTGGCACTGATCGTCGCCCCGGCAATCGTCCTGGCATACGTCCCCCTGCCCACGCTCGGCGACTACCGGTGGTGGCTCGTCGCAGGATGGGTCGGCTTGAGCGCCCTGATCATCCTGCCGCAGAAGCTCCTCTCCGAAGAGCGAAACCCGATGAGCCTGCTGCTACAGCGGCTCTACAACCCGTTCTTCGTCTTCACCATGCATTATCGCTGGCTCACGCTCCTGGTCGCAGCGGTGGTGATGGCCGCAACGGTGTGGCCCTACAGCCGGCTCGGGAGCGAGTTCATGCCTCCGTTGGAAGAGGGAGACCTGCTGTACATGCCAACCACCGATCCCGGGATCAGCATGACCAAGGCTCGGGAACTGCTGCAGCAGACGGACAAGCTGATCATGCAGTTTCCGGAAGTGCACACGGTAATGGGGAAGATCGGCCGGGCTGAGACGGGCACCGATCCCGCACCTCTCTCCATGGTGGAGACCACCATCACCCTGTGGCGCGACAAGAGCAAGTGGCGCCGCGTGCCGGTGAAACGCTTCTACCGAAACTTCCCCGCCTGGCTGAAGTGGCTGCCAAGCACAGTCCTGGCCGAGACGCGAACCATCACGATCAACGAGTTGGTGTACGGCTACGAGTGGCCGGATGGCCCGCACGTCCCCGGCCTCAACGAGATCATCCAGATCCCGGGTCTCACCAACTCCTGGACGATGCCGATCAAGACCCGCATTGACATGCTCTCGACGGGCATCAAGACACCCGTCGGCATCAAGGTCATGGGTCCGGACCTGGCGACCCTCGCTGATCTGTCCAACCAGATCGCCCAGGTCGTCAAAACCGCGCCCGGCACCGGCGCCTACACCACCAGCGCCTTTCCGGAAAAGAGTGTCGGTGGCAACTACCTGGACATCACGATCGATCGCGAGGAGATCGCGCGCTACGGCCTGACCGTGGGCGACGTGCAGGATGTGATCATGAGTGCTCTGGGCGGGATGAACGTCAGTTGGACCGTCGAGGGCCTGGAGCGGTACCCGATCAATGTGCGCTACCCACATGAGCTGCGCGACAATCTACCGGCGTTGAGGCAGACGCTGGTTGCCACCCCGATGGGCGCGCAGGTGCCGCTGACCCAACTGGCCTCATTTAAGATTCACAAGGGCCCGCCGATGGTCAAGAGCGAGAACGCCCGGCTGACCAGTTGGGTCTATGTGGACATCGCGGGGATCGACGTGGGGACCTACGTCAAGAATGCCCAGCGGGCCGTGAATGAGCAGGTCAGTCTTCCCCCGGGGTACAACATCATCTGGTCAGGCCAGTATGAATACATGCAAGCCGCCCGCGAGCGCCTGATGGTCGTTGTGCCCCTGGCCGGCGTCCTGATCATCCTGCTGCTGTACATGGCCACCAAAAGTTGGCTGCGGGTGTTCATCCTTGTGCTCAGCCTGCCCTTCAGCCTCGTGGGGGCAATCTGGCTGCTCTATCTACTGGAGTACAACCTGTCGATGGCGGTCTGGGTCGGCGTGATCGCGCTGGCGGGCCTGGCCACGGAGACCGGGCTGGTGATGCTGCTGTATCTGGACAACAGCTTTGAGCGGTTCAAGGCCGAGGGGCGGATGCGCAACCCCGATGACCTGTGGCACGCCGTCCACGAGGGCGCGGTCCAGCGGATCCGGCCCAAGACGATGACGGTCATGACGACCTTCATCGGTTTGGTTCCTCTGTTGTGGGCCAGCGGGGCTGGGGCCGACACCATGCGCCGCCTAGCCGCACCGATGATCGGCGGACTCGCCACCGCGTTCATCCTGGAGCTGCTGCTCTATCCCGTGATCTTCTACATCGCCAAGCGGATCGCGCTGCGCCACGAGTTCCGCCGGCTCGCGGGCAGTTGATACCGTTCTCTCAACAGGCTGACGCCGTCTCGGACCGTGCGATATACTGCCGCCCTGTGCCGGGCTCGTAGCTCAGTTGGCTAGAGCGCGCCCCTGATAAGGGCGAGGTCGGAGGTTCAAGTCCTCCCGGGCCCATTGCCGCATTTCAACCCCGGAGGCCTGGTCACTTCAGTGACCAGGCGTTGACCTTCGTCGCCCTTCGTGGATTCGCCGCTTCGCGCTCGCCCTCAGCGGGCGTCGAGCTTGAACGCTTCACGCGCGAGGTTCTTCACGGCGGCGTCAATTTCTTTGGCACTGCGGATCTTCACGTGCCGCATGCCCTTGCCCGTGCCTTCGAGGCGGCCCCTTGGATCGGCCAGCTCGGCGCCGCGTGCGAATCCAAGGTTGACGTGATCCTTGAATGCCGCAATGTAACACACGCCCTTGTTCCCTGCATACCAGGGTTGGCCCCACTTGAGATCCTCTCGCGCGTGCGGCGCAACGGCGAAGATAAGCCGCCGCAGCGCTTCGACCACCGCCCGCGCGTCCGGCGGCAGCTTCTTCACGTACGTGCCCACCTTGCTCGCGGGCTTGGCTCTGCCGGTCACCGCTTTCACCATCTGCAATCTCCTCGACGCGATTCGCCGTACTCGCCGATCCCGACCACGCTATGCATCGGGTTTGGGCTCACTTTCTCCGCCGCCACTGCCCGTGGTGATTTGCCGGCGGTCCATTCTATTCCCACGTTATTGGCCCGGCTGAGCGAGCTGCCAGGACCATTGGCTGGATTTCATCTCGCCGTCTACCTCACCCTCGATCCGTGCCCAGAGGGTGTCGGCCTCACGCCAATATATGATTCGTGTCGGGAAATCATGCACCGGGTTCGAGAAGACGACTCGTTGGCCGTCAAGCTGCACAAGACGAAACGACGTCGGAGGGTAGCGCCCGTTGGGACTGGCCAGGTAATCGATCCCCTGCGGTGTTTGCTCGATCCGCAGGTACTCAAAGGCGACCGTTTGGCCATCAATAATGGTGCGGTTGACGCCGAACATGGTGCCCCCGGCCGGCCGCGTCCAATGCTCCTCACTGATTCGCTCTCCATCATCGGTGATCCATGCGCCGACGAGCCAGGCCAGCTGGCGCAGCCCGGTATTCTGGCCAGCAGACCTCGATACATCGGATGTGGAAACACAGCCGACCCACATCAGGCCGACCAGCCCAACCCCCCAACGCCATCGAGCTCGCATCAGCAGCTCCTGACCTTCAACCGTGCACAGTAAACGCTCCAGCCGAGGAAAGTTGCACGGAACATGGAATGTCGGCCGCAGCTTGGTCCTGGTCTTCAAGGGGGTTGGGTATTAGGCAGCAGCTTCTTCACGTACGTGTCCACCTTGCTCGCGGGCTTGGGCCCGCTCACCCCGAAGTCTCCGCACGTGGCTTGACGATCGCGGCGATCACCAAGCCGGCCAGGAGCCAGCCGACGATCGTGTCACCGATCTTGAGCAGCGTGAACCCCATCGGGTTGAACATGAAGTTCCAGGCGATCAGGTGAACGCTGACGGCGGCAAAGAGCCCCAGGCCGAACACGAACGCCGCGCGTGCGGCGTATCCCCTTCGACCACACGCGCAGCAAAGCAGGATCGACGCCAGCAGGGCGCTGGCAAACTCGATGACAAATCCCTTCACGAGCTTGCTGGGCGGCATCGGCTCGCCGCCCTCACGATGAATGGTGACTGTGCCATGCGGGCCTTCGCGGTGTCTTTCATTAGCCGCCTCCATGGCGGCCTGTTTCTCCTCCGCGGTCGCGTCGGGATCGTACTGCGGCATGGGGAACCAGTAGATGCCGGTTTCCGGCAGGTTCTCCCGCAACACATCCATCACCGCGCCCTCATCAGTCATGTGCGTGTACGGCAGCAGCCTCTCCGAGAGCACGACCCAGTACAAGAAACTCCATACGAACAGGACAACAGCGCCCAGCACGCCCCCAAGCAGGATTCGCATCATCAACTCCTTTGTGTCCGATTCAGCGTGTCGATCGGTTCTTGATCATCCGCCGACAAGACTATTATCGCCGCGTCGAGTTCACCTGGAGGACCTTGAACTCCTTGCCGTCCGGCCCCAGCGTGAACATCTCATAGACGAGCTTGTCGTTACTCTCGAACGTGGTCACGGTGCGGAACGGCTTGTCCCGCTTGCCGTGCATGGTGTCATCGTGCTTGCCCCGCATGGTGATTGTCTTCGCGCTGGAGTCATAGCTTCCTCGGGCGACCATGAACGATGTCGTGTGGTTGTTGATCCAAAACGAGATGTATTCGTTGCGGAAGTTGTCGTAGCCGATGACGTCCATCCCCTCGAAACGATTCCCTTCCATCTGTCCTTCGTACGTTCCCTGAAGGAACCGCCCGCCCATGATCCATTTGTATTCGGCGGAGCCGTAGGACTGCCCCGGCTCGGACCCGGGCTCCATCCAGAATTTGACCGTCTGCTCCCATCGGCCGACGAACGGCTCCAATTGTTTGTGCTGCTCGCCGGGCATGGCGTACTTCATCCACTGAGGCATCTCCTGGCCGACCTCACTTCCGGGCTGGTCCTGTGAGACCACTCGGCTGGTGATGGCCGTGGTGAGACCGATCAGACCGATCACACACAGCGTTTCTTTGAGCTTCATTGTTCTTACTCCTACTAGGGGGTTACAAAGATATCCGTGCCGGAAAGCCGTCGGCGTCCGTTGCCGGCCGGACCAAAGACTCACCATAGCCTACCGCGCGGCTGGAGGTTCGTGTTCGTGCATTTCCTCACCTGCCCCACCGATCCGATAATAATCACCTTGGAACCACTGTCATGATGGAATCAACTGCCGTCGGCGCTGTCTCTGACTGCTGGGACCACACTGTCGTGTCCCAGCAAGGAGGCCTCACCATGAAGACCAATCGGTTTTGGAAGATGCTGGCGGTCGCGCTGGTCGTTGCGCTGTTTTCCATCGGAACGGCCATCCACCGTCACGCCGACGGCCGGCCACTGCTGCCTGCGGCACATGGTCAGATCATCGGCCCGGCGATTACACAGGACGCCCAGGACGTCCTCATCACCGCCAGTGCCGACGGCCGAACGCTGTACATCTGGACCTTCGGCGACTGGAACCTGGAAGAGCGGCGATTGCCCGTCTTCCAACGGGTAGTTCGATCACGGTAAGGCGGGCGGGAGCAGGGTGCTGGGCCACATGATGGGGGTCACCCAGCCACCGCGGGCAAGCGCAGCTAGGCGCATCCTGGCTGCATAGGAGTTTCCCCAATTACATCGTTAAGATCGGGGCACCCGATTCGGGATGCCAGATCACCGAGCATCGATGACTGTAGCCACGTTATCCCAGCGCACCATTGCCGTGGTCACCACCTCCCGGGCGGATTATGGCCACCTCTACTGGCCGCTGAAGGAACTGCAGGCTCATCGGGAGGTGAATCTGCCGCTGATCGTCGCCGGCGCGCACCTGTCGCCGGAGTTCGGCTTGACCGTCAATGAAATCGAACGTGATGGCTTTCTCATCGCCGAACGCCTCGAATGCCTGCTCAGTTCCGACACCGATGTCGGGATGGCCAAGACGATCGGCATGGCGACGATGGGCTTCGCCGACATCTTCGGGCGGTTGCGGCCGGACTTGCTGCTGCTCATCGCCGACCGCTACGAGATGCTCGCTCCGGCCTCGGCGGCGCTGGCGATGCGCATCCCGATCGCCCACATCGAAGGCGGAGAGGTCAGCGAAGGTGCGATCGATCACGCTGTGCGCAATGCGATAACCATGATGAGCCACGTCCACTTTGCCCCGACATCGCTGGCGGCCCGACGGATCATTGCCATGGGGGAAGAGCCGTGGCGGGTGCATGAGGTCGGTGCGCCCTCTCTGGATCATCTCCGCCGAAGCCGGCTCAGATCACGAAAGAGCATCGAAGCGGAAATGCAAATCAGCCTCGATCAGACGACCATCATTGTCTCGTATCACCCGGTCACGCTGGAGCGGGACACTACGACGGAAGCGGATGCGGTCTTTGGCGCTCTCGAGGAGATTCAGCAGCAGATCGTCTTCTGTTTTCCCAATGCCGATGCAGGCAGCCGGAACCTCATTCAGCGGGCCACGCGGTTCTGCGAAGCGAGATCGAATGCGCATCTGTACGTGAACCTCAGCCATCTGATCTACTGGACCCTGCTGAAGCACGCGAGCCTGCTTTACGGCAACAGTAGCAGTGGGATCATGGAGACTCCTTCGCTGGGCCTACCGACGGTCAACATCGGCAAGCGCCAGCAGGGACGGGAGCGGGCGACCAATATCATTGACGCCGAGGCCGAGGTTGAAGCAATTCTCTGTGCGGTTCAACTGGCGCTGAGCGAAGATTTCCGAGCTTCGCTGGCGGGGATGACCAATCCCTACGGTGACGGCCACGCCGGGGAGCGGATCGCACAGGTGCTCACCCAGGTCCCGCTGGATGATCGTCTCCTCATCAAGCATGCCCGGCCGATCGAGCCGGCGAATGCTCAAGTCGCGTCCAACGTGGTCCATCCGCTGGCCTAATCCATCATCATGTGACTCAGGTGAGGCTGATCCCGGGAGGTGACTAGTGTCGGTGGTTACGCTGTTGACTTGACCTTATGACGATCCGGGGACCTTCTTTGGCCAGTTCGGCGTCCCCGGTCGTTGCCGAACGGGTTGCAAACCTTATGATGTGCCGCCTGTCTCACCTGACCCCTGACCCCTGACTCCTAACCCCTGCTCATCCATGCGACGGGCGAAGATCTCGATCATCGGCGGAGGGAACGTCGGGGCCAGCTGCGCGCTGTGGGCGGCCAGCAAGGAGCTCGGCGACATCGTCGTCCTCGATATTCCGGAGGCCCAGGGGATGGTCAAGGGCAAGATGCTTGATCTGGCCGAATGCGGACCGGTCGAACGGTTTGACGCCAATGTCCGCGGCACTGCGGACTACGCCGACACCGCCGGCTCTGATGTGGTGATCGTCACTGCAGGCATCCCCCGCAAGCCGGGGATGAGCCGCGATGACCTCATCGCCACCAACGTCAAGATTGTCAAGTCGGTGGCTGAACAGGTGGCCGCGCATTCACCCGAGGCCGTGATGATCGTCGTCTCCAATCCGTTGGACGCGATGGTCTACACGGCGTGGAAGGCGTCAGGATTTGCGACGAATCATATTGTCGGTCAGGCGGGTTGTCTCGATGTGGCGAGGTTCCGAACGTTTATCGCCATGGAGCTGGGCGTTTCCGTCGAAGATATCCAGGCGCTGCTGCTGGGCGGGCACGGCGACGACATGGTGCCCCTGCCGCGCTACACATCCGTGCACGGCATTCCCGTTTCACAACTGCTCAGCGCCGACAAGATCGACGCCTGCGTCCAGCGGGCCAAGGCCGGCGGCGGGGAGATCGTCAAGCTCATGGGCACCAGCGCCTACTACGCGCCTGCGTCCGGCACGATCATGATGGCCGAGGCGATCATCAAGGACAAGAAGCGCATCCTCCCCTGTGCCGCCTATTGCGAGAGTGAGTACAGCGTGGGCGACCCCGGAAACGGCTATTTCGTCGGCGTGCCGTGCGTCCTGGGCTCAGGCGGTGTGGAGAAGGTCATCGAGGTCGATCTCAACGCCGATGAGCGCACGCTCATGGATGAATCGATCAGCCACGTCAAGGATCTCGTCAAGACCGTGCGCGAGACGTTCCCGGAACTGGCATAAGAACAACAACGATCGATGGACGCCAATATCCCGCGTGCGGATTGCCGTTCGCTGTGATCTGGTCTGTTACGTCGTAACGACGCCCATGATCACAAGGACGAGTATCAGCAGCAGGAGCATAAGGACGAATCGGCGACCGCTTATCCGCTTCTCATCATGCCGAAGACGGATCAAACGGCCTTCCTTCGACACGGTTGTGAACTCATGCAATGTGAATGCGTACCCGCATTCCGGGCATCGCAGGAGACCAGCATCGATCGTCGCCGTCAAATTGTACCTGCACGTCGGGCAGCGTTTCGCCTCATCAGGGATGGTCGCGGGGTCCAGCACGACACGATTGTAAGAAGCCCACGGACTCGAGTCCGTGGGCTTCTTGGGTCAATGGGCGGTCTGTAGTTTAAAAAGAGGGCTGAAAATGAAAGACAGTATCAATAGCACAAGCAGCAAAATGAGATACCCGAGGCACCCCCGACGCCTTCGTCGCCGGTTCGTAGCGGCCAGAAGAGCTCTCGCATTGAATCCCGTTCCACATTCCGGGCATCGGCGAATACCCG
>JADFIM010000173.1 GCA_022566725.1 Planctomycetota bacterium | reverse complement strand
GATGAGTTTTTCATCGAGCATACGGGGAGTGCGAGTTCGGCCGTCCCCGCCAGCTTTGGCTTGCCCGGCCTGGACGTTCCCGGCCCCGGCGCCATCACGAGCATCGGGATCGAGTTCAACTTCCGGCTGTCGGCGTTCGACCAAATGTCGATTACCGGCCCCTTTGCGGCGGCTGGCGACGCGATCCCTTCGCCCGGCAGCCTTGCCTTGCTGGCCGTGGCGGGGCTGGTGGTTGGGAAGCGACGGCGACGCCAATAGCGCTGTCACGTTCCTGAGCATTCGGTACCAAGAGTATTGACCTGTGCTGGGCCCTTGACGCGCTCATCGAGCTGATCAGGGAGCAGAACCGCAGGCGGCGACTACCACGCCCCAAGCTCGCCGGTGATGGGCTCCACAAGATCCTTCAGCGTCAGCAGCCCCACCGGGTGGGCGCTGGACGGGTCAACGGCGATGGCCATGGACTGGCGCTGGGAGCGCATGGTGCGCAGCGCTTCACGAACCCGCATGGTCGGCTCGAGCGTCATAGGCACAGTCATCAGTTGCCGGGTCGGTTTACTCGGCTCGACGAGGGCATCGAGCAGGGAGAGGATCCCGACCGCCCGCCCCGCGGCGTCCACGACCGGGAAACGAGTAAAGTCGCGGCGGCGCATCAGTGCGCGCCGCGTGGGGTGGTCCGCATCAAGCGGCAGCGTCACCACATTCCTCCAAGGGATCATCTCCGTGGAAACGGTGCGGTCGCGCATGGCCAAAGCACGGTCGGCCAAGGTTGTCTGTGACTCGCTGAGCACGCCGACGCCGACGCCTTCCTTGATGAGCTGGCTGATGCGCTGCCGGGCCGTCGGCTCCAACGCAGCGTCGCTGCCAATTACTCGGCTGACGAGTGTCCCGAAGACCTGCACGATCGGTACCAAGCCGATCCAGGTGAACAACCGTCGGCACGCGACGAGAAACCCCGACCACGCGTATGACCATCGGTCGGTATGCGTGCGGAAGAGGTCCTTCGGCAACGTCTCGCCCAGCACAAAGAGGACCGGAATGAGAATTGCAGCATTGATCACCACGCTGAGCAGAGCGTTGAATCCCAGCTGATTCAGTATCGCGGCGACGCCGAAGGTGCCCAGGTAGTTGGCGATGTTGTTGCCTAGCAGGAGCGTCGTGAGCAAGCGGTTGGGATGCTCAAGCTCCCCGTGGAGGCGCATAGCGCTGCGGTCGCGGCGGCCGGCGCGGACCAGAAGTCGCACGCGGTTGAGCGTGTAGAGGCCGGTTTCCAGGCCGGAGAACAGCGCGCTGAGTACCACGCCGAGGAGGCTCAGCACACCGTAGCCGACGATGACGGCCGAGGTCATGTTGCCTGCGCTCCCGGCGGCTGCTCGTCGAGGAGCGTGACGATGGCGGTGGCCACGCGGGCGTGATCCACCTGCTCCACCTCGAGGCGCACGTTGCCAAGCTGGGCGATATCGCCGATGTCCGGCGGGCGACCCAGATGCGCCACGATCAGGCCGCTGAGCGTCGCCACCCGAGGAGAGATGAGCCGCTGGCCGAACGTGGCCGCCCATTCGTGCACGCTGAGGTCACCGCCGACACGCCACCGGTTGCGTCCGATCAACTGTGGCTGAGCCTGCGTCTCCTCGCCGCCCGTGCTGATATCGCCGACAAGCTCCTCCACGACGTCTTCGATGGCGACGATTCCGGCTGTGCCACCGAACTCATCGACCACCATCGCCAGTGGTGTCTGTGTGCTTCGGAAATGGTTGAGAAGCTGGTCGAGACTCGCCATCTCCGGCACGAACCTGACCGGCTCGACGCGGTCACGAATTGATGCCGTTTGGGCCTGTCGATCAAGCAGGTAGCTCTTGACGTGGAGCAGGCCGATGATGTTATCGAGGTCGCCGTCATACACCGGCAACCTGGTCAGCCTCGTCTGGCGAACCAGTTCGAGGACATTCTCGCGCGTCCCGGTCACGGGGACCGCAGCGATGCGCACCCGCGGCGTCATCACGTGGCGCACTTTCAGTCGCCCGAGATTGAGTACGTCCTGGAGGAGGCGCTGCTCCTCGGCATCGATGACTCCGGTGTGCCCTGAGAGTTCCAGCAGCGCCGCCAACTCCTCGTGATCCAAGCGAGGAGGGGCTTCGGGGGGAGCGGTCAGGCGACTGAGCGGCGTCACGACAAGTTTGTCCAGCCCCCTCCGCAGCGGACCGATCAGCTGGTGCAACGCCAGCAGCGGAGGCGCGACCAGCGTGCCGAAAGTGGCGCGCCGCGCGTTCGCCACCAGTTTCGGCATCACTTCGCCCAGCAGGACGATCGAAACCAGGAAGAGCCCGGCCAGCGCGAATCTGCCCCACACGCCGACATCAGACTTCATTACCAGCACGGAGCTGATCACAAAGTACAGGACGTTGACGGTCATATTCCCCAGGAGGACCGTGATCAGCAGCAGGCGTGGGTTGGCCAGCAGTGCTTGCACCGCACGGGCGGCGAACGACTCGCGGCGCCGCAGCGCCATCCGCTCGGTTTCCGTCAGGGCGAACAGTGCCGTTTCCGAGCCGGAGAAGAAACCGCTCAGCAGCAGCAGGACGGGTAGAAGCGTCAGCATCGGGATGTCGATGGCCGACCAACCGAGCATGCGATCCCCTTCGCCTCCGCCCGTGCTCCCGCGCAGGCAATGATGCCGTGCGAGGCTCCGGTTATGGATGATAGACCAACTCGCCCAGACGCTCGCCGAAAGAAAACGGGGGGTCGGGAGTCGTTTCGGCACCGAGGCGCCGAGGCACGAAGGCACCGAGGCATAGGCGGGAGTGGGCTATTCCCCGCCGTGGGGCGATCTCAACGTTTGCACGCGAGCCTGCAACCTCAAGGCGAAGCCCGCCAGTGTTTCGCCCCGCTGGTACCGCAGCGGCGGGCCGTAGCGGACGGTCATCTGACCGGGTCGAGGGATGATCGCCCCGCAGGGCAGGATGCGTCTTCCGCCCACGACGTGGATCGGGATGACCGAGCGGCGAGTGAATCGAGCCAGGGCTCCGACGCCGGCTTTGAACGGCGCCATTTCGCCCGTACGGCTCCGTGTGCCTTCCGGGTACAGCAGCAGGCTCCAGCCGTTGCGAATCAGCTGCGCCGCGGTGCGGACTGATCGCAACGGTGGGCCGTGTCGATCAAATGCAAAGGCGTGGAATCCCGCGGCAACAACCAGTTGAATACATTCTCGTTTCAGCGATGGCATCCTGCCGTTGTCCGCCCGGCCGAACACGTCCAAAGCCGCCGCGACCGCGGTCCGCTCGCGCACCGGGCGGGGAAGAGTCCCGAGAATCGCAGCGGTGTCGGCGTGGCTCTGGTGGTTGGCGGCCAGGATCAGCGGCGGTTCGAGATCGTCGAAATGGTGCAGACCCTCAGCGTGCCAACCGAAGCTTCGCGCCGCCCGAAGCACACCGATCGATCCAAGAATGACGGAGCGGGTCACGATCACCGCGGGGCTTCGAAAGCGACGCTCGATCTCGCACGCGGTGGGCGGCGCGCCTTCGGCGGGGCTTGGTTCGGTCATGTTGCGGCTCGTGGCAGTTCGTCTGCGTGGCCCAGGGTCTTCTCGAACGCCAACGCGTATTGATCAAGCAGCGCGTGGTCGGCCCTGGGAAAGCACGGTAATTTGAGCAACGACCCGTTGCCCGCTTCAGTGCGAGGCAGGGCCTGGGGATCATACATCGGCAATGGGCGCTGCGGGCTCGGCCCCAATCGGGCGATCTTTGCCCAGTGCCCTTCCGTAAACAGCGGCTGCTGGTGCAACAGCGGGTATCGCGGCCGCTGGACGTGGGCGCCTTCGGCCCGAAGCGCACTCACCATATCCGCAATCGGCAGGCCGGTGGCCCGTTCGTCATATCGAACGTGGAACTCGAAATAGACGCGTTGCACATCAGGCTGGGCGCGAAACGTTTGAAGGCCCAAGGATTCCAGCTTCTGGGAAAGATAGATGATGTTCTCGTTGCGCTGACGGTTGCGCTGGGCAAGATGGCGCAACTGGACGCGCGCGACCGCGGCGTTCAACGGCGACATGCGAAGCTTCAACCCAAAGCCGGTCGCGGCAAAGCGCCGGTTCGGCGACGGCAGATCGAG
This sequence comes from Planctomycetota bacterium, assembly GCA_022566725.1. Classification (GTDB taxonomy): domain Bacteria; phylum Planctomycetota; class Phycisphaerae; order Phycisphaerales; family SM1A02; genus JADFFQ01. The sequence goes on along the minus strand of JADFIM010000173.1, from coordinate 2,125 downwards.
CAGCCGCTCGTAATGGCCCAGCCGCAGTGCCCTCTCCCACAGCTCAGCGTCGCCCGTGACGAGCATGCCGCCTTCGCCCGCTGGACACAGCTTGTTGGTCTGCATGCTGAAGACCGCCGCGTCGCCAAGCGTTCCGATCGGCCGGCCGTGATAGCTTGCCCCGTGTGCGTGGGAGGCATCCTCCAACACTCGAAGGTTGTGCCGGCGAGCGATGGCGAGCAACTCATCCATGCGCGACGGCATGCCGAACAGGTGCACGACGATGATCGCCCTCGTGCGATCAGTGATCTTGTTCTCGACGTCGCCGGGATCGAGGCCGAGACATTGCTCCTCGGTTTCGGCAAAGACGGGGATGCCGCCGCAATGCAACACCGGCGTGACAGACGCCCAGTAGGTTGCGGACGGGACGATCACCTCATCGCCCGGCTCGAGACCGAAGGCGTGCAGGGCGGCGAGGATCGCGGAGGTTCCATTGCAGTGAGCCAGGGCATGGGTCACCGCGAGCCATTGCCGATAGTCCGCTTCCAGGGCCGCGACCTCTTCGTGGATCGACAACTGCCCGCAGCGCAGGACCGCCAACACCGCCGCTTCATCGTCGTCGGTGATGATCGGCCAGCGGTTGGCTTCCGTTTGGTCGAGATCAATGGCCGGCAACCCGCCCAGGATGGCCGGCTTCTGCTGCGCTGTGGTCACGCTGGGCATGGCTGGCTCCGGGGCGGGACTCTGCTGGCTGATTCGAGCTCAGATGATAAGGACAGACGCCCTGTTCGTCGATGTGCTTCCACATGCGGCTGCGCATCGCCATTGCACCACGCATTGCACAAGGCCGAAACCCTCAATCCGGCCCGGGCGCCGGCCCAGCGGACCGAGCCGCGGCGCGGAGGGCCTGATAGATCCGCCACCCGCCGACCACGACGAACCCGATTGCCAGGGCAAAGAGGAACGCCCCGGCCGCAGCCAGCGGATACTTTGCGGCTTCGGCGTCGATGAGCATTTTTGACCAAAGTGCTGCCATCGTGGTGATCACCATGAACGCAGCGGGAATCGCCACAAACCACCAACTCTTTCCTCTTTGGATCAGCCAGACGGTCACCGTGGTAAGGGCCAAGGCTCCGATGAGCTGATTGCCGGAGCCGAAGATCGGCCAGATCTGCTCATAGAGGGCGGAGAAGGCGAAGGCGAGCATGCCGCCCACTGCCAGCAGCGTGTTGGTCGCCCGCCAGCGCAGCACCGCCGGTACCCGCCCCGCGAACAGGCAGTTCCACAACTCCTCCAGAAGATACCGGCACAAGCGGATCGCGGTATCCAGGGTCGTGATCAGGAACCCTTCCAGGATGAGAATGCCCAGCACGGAGCCGATGTCGATGGGGACCCCGAGGCCCTCAAACAGCCGGCCGCACCCCAACGCGAACGCCAGCACCGCCACGTGCCAGAGCTCGATCACCCCGGCTGTCGCCAGGACCGCCATCACCGCCACGATCAGCGTGCTGGCGGTCATCATGATCACCGCCAGGGTCTTGCGGTCCATCGAGTCGCCCAGGAGGCCGGCCAGCGGTGAGACGAGGAGGAACGGCACCATCGACGAGAAGGTGATGATGCCCACCCACCCGGAAGAGTTCGAGGCCTCGAAGACCATCCACCCCGTTGCGACGATGAACGTCCAAACGGCCGCCCCGGATAGCATCGATGCGGACCACATCAAGCGAAAGTCGCGGTGCCTGAGCGCGGCAAAGTGGGGAAGATCGGCTAGCCCGCGTGGTCTGGTTATTCCTGGCAACGGCCTGGCTCTCTTCACTGTCGTTCCCGGCAAGCACGATGGATTATAGCAAGCCTCTCACGCCTCGCACACCCCTCCCGTGCCCTCGCCACCACCCCGGGGTCGAATCTGTGCGCGGCGGCCATATGGTACGATAGTACCCGGAAGGCGGCAGCGGGGGAAATCCTACCGGGAGGGTGCGATCAAAGTGACACTCGCCAGAGAAAAATGTGTTGCCTGCCGGCGAGACTCCCCAAGGGTAACGGACGAGGACATCGCCGAGCTACACCCTGTCGTGCCGGACTGGCAACTGACAGAGGTGGATGAGATCAAGCGGCTGGACAGGACGTTTAAGGTCGATGACTTTGC
>JADFIM010000016.1 GCA_022566725.1 Planctomycetota bacterium | reverse complement strand
CCGGTGGCAGTGTTGGCGATAGGACCGCCACCGTCCCCAACGCCGCCGAACGCCGCCTCGTACAGGCCGCTCCCCGGGGTGCGGTCGAGCAGCACGTTCTCGACGGTCATCGCCGTGCCGTCAAGGGCCACCCCAATGGACGTCATCCGGTCGTTGGGATCATCGAAGTGGGCGTATATGCGCCACACGTCGCGGATTCCCTCAAGGTTGCCGGGAAACTCGGCATCGGCGGTATCCCAGTTGTTGGCGAACAGTTCCACGGTAAGCATGACGAAATCTGCCGACGCTGGGTTGGCAAACATGAACACGCCACACATGCCCGCGATCGCGGGTACAACGCTCTTCTTCATTTTGGGGACCTCTTTCTCTTCTCTTGAGCTCTATGACCGCAACCAAATTTCGCCGGGCAGCAGTCACAAGCCTGTTGCCCTCTCTCAACTCTGCCTCGAACATACCGCGATTGCGGGAGGAGTCAAGACGCAAATCCGGCTGTTTTCGAAAATTTTAATATGGGGAACTTTCGGTGCCCCTGTGCCCCCCTGCTGGACCCTCGATGAGCCCCGCCTTGAGGGTGAGCGATCTCAGACCGGTAGGAATGCGACCAAAACGCGGTTGACCGCTCATGCTCGGCCTGTGCCGGCCGCTGAGCGATCGCCCGCCGAGGAGATTCGCCCTTTCTGAGTCGCGATCCCACCACCACAGCGGTCGTTCGGCAGCTGAACGGGTAGCGCCATTGGGCGTCACGAGGTGGCATCGAGCGAGCAGCAGGTGATCCTGGGGCGTGGCCTCACGAGTCCACCATCGCCGCTGGATGAGCAGCTCCCTGGGCCTGATCCACCACCGGCTCGCCTGTGAGGATCAACGGCCCGGAGCCGGTGATGCGGACCGGGATGATGCGGCCGACCAGATCGTCACATGAGTGAGAGGCGGGCACGTCGAACACCGTGATCAGGTCGCCCCCAGTCCGCCCCGACATCTGGATGGGCGGAGTCTCCCAGCCCAGCTGAACCCGCCCGCCGCCCGGCGCCGACCTCCTGCCCGTCTTTTCACTGACCTTCTCAACGAACACGTCCACGACCCGACCGACATACTCCGCGTGCACCTCGGCGCTGATCAAGGCCCCCAAGGCAAGCAGGTCGCGGTTGCGGCGCCGCTTGACCAGCGGAGGCACATCGTCGCCCAGGCGGGCGATCGCCGCCGTCCCCGGGCGTGGCGAGTATTTGAAGATGAAGTTGTTCTTGAACCGCACCTGCCGAAGCAAATCCTTGGTCATCTCGAAGTCCGCGTCCGTCTCCGTGGGGAATCCCACAATGATGTCGCCGGCGATGGAAACATCAGGCAGAGCCGCTCGCGCACGATCGATGAACTCCACATAGTGCTCGCGGGAGTACCCGCGGTTCATCAACTTCAAGATGCGATTGGAACCGGACTGGGCGGGCACGTGCAGGTATCGGCAGATGCGCGGGGACTGTTGCATCACCTGAAGAATGTCGGCGCCGAAGTCGCGGGGATAGCTGGTCACGAACCGGAGGCGCTTTACCGCGGGCACCTCGTCATGAATGCGCTTCAGCAGATCCGCGAAGCTGGTAACGCGACGAGCCGCTTGCGGCTTCGCGCCTCCGTTGCGAAACCCAGACAGCCCAGGACCGACTTGCGCCGCCTCGGCCCCGTTGACGGTCACTGCCAGCCCGTGCGTGTAGGCATAATGATTGACGGTCTGGCCAAGCAGCGTGATTTCGATCACACCAAGATCGGCGAGGCGCTTGCACTCGTTGACGATGTGATCCGGCGGCCGGTGCACCTCGGCTCCGCGCGTAAAAGGAACCACGCAATAGGTGCAGAACTTGTTGCAGCCGCGAGTGATTCTGACATAGGCGCTGCGACCGCCGGCCGAAGCACGATCCGGGTCGAACGATCGGGATAGGTCGAGCAATTCGAGATTGTCCTCGGCGGCGGCGAGGGTGGCCCAACGGCGGGTCTTGTTTCCTTGCAGCGCGACGCGATCCGCCAGCGCGACCGCCTCCGTCTTCATCGCGTTGTCGATGAGCATGGGCAGGTTGTCGAGCTCGCCCGGCCCGCACATCAGATCGATCTGCGGGTACTTTCGCAACATCGCCGAGCCTTCGCGCTCGGCGAGGCAGCCGATGACGCCGAGAATGACTTTGTGCCCGCGCTTCTTCCACACTCCGATTCGCCCGACGCGGCTGAGCACCTTGTTCTCCGCCTGTTCGCGGACCGAGCAGGTGTTGTACAGCACCACGGCCGCTGACGTCGGATCGTCCGTGAACCCATACCCCAACGCCGCCAGCTGCCCCCGCACCAGCTCGCTGTCCAGCACGTTCATCTGGCAGCCAAAGGTCTCCAGATAAACGCTGCGGCCGTGCGGTCGGGCTGGCTGATGTTCATCGCTCACTGGCGATACATCCTAGCCGCGTTGCAACTGATAGCCCCGCGTGAATATGCCGGGGCTTGTACCACGGCCCGCGGATAGGCTGGACGCGGCTTCGCCGCCCTATTTCGACACCCTCCGCTGCGCTGTGGAGATAGCGGGTTACCAGGCTACCATTGGACTCGATTAGGAGACCCACTGATGAGAATCGCGCCGGCGAGCATCGCTATGGCACTTGGGATCGCCCTTGCGGCCTGCCAGACGACGGGACCACCACCGATGCGCACGACAGGGGACGTGACGGCCCAGCCCAGCGCTGCCGGCCAGACGATCACCGCCCAAGGCCCGACGGCCGTTCTGTGGGTCAAGGGCCTGGCCTGCCCGGGCTGCATTGTCAACGTCGAGAGGCAACTGAAAGCGGTCGAAGGTGTCGAGCACATCGAGGTTGACCTGGGCAGCGGCCGGGTGGACATCGCCCTGTCGGCCGAAAACCCCGCAAGCAGACAACAACTGCGAGATGCGATCGACAAAAGCGGCTTTACGCTCGATCGCATTGAGGCGCCGTGAAGGTGACGCCGCGCTGGGCGACACCGCGGGGTGGGCGGTGATGTTGTCTCGATTCCAGCTAGCGATCGTGTTGGGCGTGGGCGCCTTGGCCACGGCCGCTTCGAGCCACGCCCAGGCGCCGATCAACTCCAACGTCGCCCTGCAGCCGTCCACCGGCGGCGTCATCCTCCGGCAGCAGCTTCGGTACTTCGAGGCCGGCGATGTAAAGGCATTCGTCGTACCCACGACGATCCTCTACGGACTGCGGGACGACTTGACCCTTATACTGACGACGCCGTTGGTCTTTCGGGAAGTCCATGACCCCATGACCGGCGAAACCCGCCGAGACAGCGGCGTGGCCGATCTCACCTTCCTCACGAAGTTTCGAGTCTTCCGAGACGACTTTGGACCCACCGAGACCCGACGGCTTAGCCTGCTAGGCGGGCTGGAAATCCGAAGCGGTGACACCGGGTTCACAAGCGATTCGTACGACCCGATCTTTGGCGGCGTCTTCACGCACGCCCAAGGTCGACACGCCTTTGACGCGGACCTGCTTTGGAAGTTCAACACGGCCGGCGGCGCAGCCGGAGCCGATCAGATGAAATACGATGTCGCTTATCTCTATCGGCTGGCTCCAGAACAATACTCGTCGAGTAAACTGACGGCGCTGTTTGGTGTCCTCGAGCTGAACGGCCAGTATGACATGAACGGTGATCACGAGCTGTTCGTTTCGCCGGGGATCTCCTACGTGACCAAGCGCTGGACTCTTGAGGGAACCATCCAGCTTCCCATCTTGCAGGAACTTGACCATCGATTGGCGAGGGATTTTGTCGTCGGCCTGAGCTTTCGTATCCGGTTCTGACTCCCCCAGCCTCATCGGTCAGGCCGAAGGTGGCCGGCCGATGGTGACGTTAGGGGCCGCGCATGTCGCTCGGTCCAGCCCACCCAAGAGCCAGAGCCGGCGCGCTGCCGCCGCCGCCCGGAGGAGGCGATCGAAGGTCCAAAACTGACGCCGGCCGCGACGGATGAGCCGATATGCCCGGGGTGATACGGGCCGGGCACGGGTTAATTCTGCTGGTTATCGCGCTGTTGACGATCGGCGTGGTGATGGTCAATTCCGCTGGGCTAACGATCGACCCCGAGCGTCAGATCGACTTGCGAGATGTCCTGCTGGGCCGGCCGACCATCCTCGCCGGCCTGGCGGTGGCGATGATGCTGGTGGGTTCGCGGATCCCTCTGGATCGGCTGTACCGTGCCCGGGGGATCGCTTCGCCCTTGCCGTGGCTCGCCCTGGCAATAGTGGCCCTGCTCCTGGCGGTGCATCTGCCGGGAATCGGACTGGAAATCAACGGGGCCCGGCGGTGGATCAGCCTCGGGCCGATCAGCTTCCAACCCAGCGAAGTGGCGAAATGGGGCGTGCTGCTGATCCTGGCCGGGTACGCGGCGCGGCGGGCCGGCGAAATGGGGCAGTTCATGCGCGGATTTGTGCAGCCCATGGCGTTCGTCGCGCTCCTGTGCGCATTGATCGCGACTGAAGACCTCGGCACAGCAGTCCTCATCGGGGCCGCGAGCGTCGGCGTGCTGCTGGCCGGCGGAGCGAAAGTCCTTCACGCCGCTGTCCTGGCGCCACCGGCCGTGCTCGCGTTCGTTGCGGCAGTGCTGAGCAATCCCTATCGACTCGACCGACTGCGCGCATTCGTTGATCCGTATCAGGATCCCCAGGGCATCGGCTACCACATGATTCAATCGATGGCGACGGTGGCCGGGGGCGGTGTTCCCGGGCGAGGCCTTGGCAACAGCGTGCAGAAGTTCGGGTACCTGCCGCAAGACACCAACGATTTCATCTTCGCCATCATTTGTGAGGAACTGGGGCTCATCGGCGCCGCGGTGATCATCTGCCTCTTCTGCACCTTGCTGGTATGCGGCCTGTCGATTATCCGCAGAGTGGAGCCCGCCTCCGGCGGGGCCAATCGCCTGCTGGGTTTGGGCATCCTGTTGACGATCGGCCTCCAGGCGGTGATCAACATGGCGGTGGTGACCGGGTTGGCTCCCACCAAAGGCATCGCCCTGCCGTTGGTCTCCGCCGGCGGCACGGGATGGGTGCTGACGGCATTTTCCATTGGGCTGCTGGTGTCAATGGACCGGGCCATCGCCAGCCGCAAGCCGCGGCCGGCGTCCTGGGGCCGTCAACCGGTGCCGTGCGGCATCGATGCAGCGTCGCGGGGCGCGGTAAACTTGAGGCAGGCTTCTCTGTGAGTCGCAGGATGCTTCCATGGCTCATGGCAGCGAATCCGGTTCCAATGTGGCCAGGACCTTTCTCTTTGCCGGGGGCGGATCAGGCGGACACCTCAGCCCGGCCCTAGCCATTGCCGAGCGGATCGGCGAGCTGGAGCCATCCGCGCGATCTCTGTTCGTCTGCTCCCGTCGAGAGATCGACGCGACAATGCTGTCGGAGGCGAAGGTCTGCTTCGAGCCGATCGCCGCCTCGCCCTTCTCGGTTCGTCCGCGACCGCTGCTTCGATTCGTGGCCAACTATCGCCGAAGTATCCACGCGGTGAAGGCTCTGATCCAACGGGAAAGAGTGGACCGTCTGGTCGCGCTGGGGGGATTCGTCTCCGCGCCGGTGGTGGTAGCCGCTGCAAAGTGCCACGTGCTGGTGACCCTCATCAACCTCGACGACCCACCGGGCAAGGCCAACCGATGGATCGCCAGGCGGTGCGAACAGGTTCTCTCGGCGATTGACGTTGGGCAGCTCCCTGGGTTTGCGCAGCGGGTCGTCGGCATGCCGATTCGCCGCTGCGCGTTAGCGCCGCACGATTCCAAATGGTGCCGCAACAAATTGGGCCTCGATCCGGCCCGGCCGACTTTGCTGGTGACCGGCGCGTCGCAGGGATCGAGCAGCATCAACTCCCTGCTCATGGCGCTTGCGGCATTGGACCCGTCGATGTTCACCGATTGGCAAGTTTGTCACCTCTGCGGATGGGCTGAATGCGACGCGGTTCGACGGGCCTATGCGGCTGCGAAGATCCCTGCGGTGGTGGAGCCGTTTGTGCATTACATCGGCCTAGCGTGGGGCGCGGCGGACCTGGCCATCAGCCGGGCCGGCGCCAGCTCCGTCGCCGAGGCCTGGGCCAACTCGGTTCCCACGATCTTTGTGCCCTATCCCCATCACCGTGACCAGCACCAGCAGCGCAACGCCCAGCCGATGGTCGCCGTGGGCGGAGCGGTCATCGAACCCGATCACCTTGACCCCACGATCAACGCTCACCACATCGGGACGACGCTTCGCGCGTTGTTGAGCGACCACGTCCGACGCCGGACCATGCAGGCGAATCTCCGCGCCCTCCCGCCCGCTGATGCCGCGGTCACCATCGCCAGGCTATTGCTGGATCTACCCGACGATCGGCCGGGGAGCCCCGCTGATCCCCATGCCCTGACCGCTCAGGGCGCAATTCCGACCGCGGCGGGATAATCGTCTAGCCCAGGTGCCTAAAATGGAACTGGAAGGATGCCACCGGGAGGCAGATGGAAGATCGACATGCCATCTATTGAGGGCCGGACCAGATGTGTGCTGCTCACGCCGACCGGCGGCGGTGGCGAGCCGCTACGGGCCCTGCTCGATCGCCGCACCGCGGGGCAGTGGGAGGCTCACGAGGCGGACGAGCCGTTGGCGGCGCTGGCCGAGCTGTGCCTGCTTGATCGCACCCAGAAGTCGCGCGTGGGTTGGGGGCAGCAACCGGTCGAAGGGCTGGCCCTGGTGGTCGTTGAACCAACACGCTGGCCCCAGCTCGACGTCATGCTGGCCGCGGCCAGACGCTATGTGCCCCAGGCTGGCCTGTGGTCCTATGTTGACGAAACGCTGTGCCCGCTGGAATCCGGCCACGAGCCGGTGACTCAACCTACTGCGAAGGACACGGGCCCAACTCACGGGGCGGCGAGCGAGAGTAAGTCATCACCACCTTCGGACACGCCTCAGATCACCCAAGAAGAAATCGCGATGCTGCTGGATAACGACGATCGAGGTGCTTCGAAATGAGCACATTCGGACCGCCAAGGCGTGTCGAGCACGGTCGGGTGGTCATCGTCGGCTGCGCTGATGCCGCGAGGATTCCGCAGCAGGTCAGCCAGTCCCCCGACGGCGTATCCCAGACTTTACTCCATACGGACAACCTCTTTGACGCCCTGGGCGAGGTGGCGATCGCCACCGCCGCCGAGCCGGTGGCCGCGGTGCTGATACCGGTTGATGTCGTCCGACGGTCGTCCGCCAACGCGCCGCAGGCATTTCGGCGGGTTGATCCTTCGGTGCGATTGATTCTGTTGGCTGAATCCCAAGAGGAGCTTGGGGGAATCGACGCGGTCGCGGACGGATTCGACGAAGTGCTGATCGAACCGGTCGGGGCGGCCCGTCTCCAACAAGCCCGCGAGGCGACCCAACCGGCGGCCCGGACCATCGAACCGGTGGAAGCCGAGGCACCTGACCTCACCACGCCCGGTCAGGCCGAAGATCAGCCCATCGAACAGTTGGGCGACACCGACCTCGTCGAAGCCATACTGACTGATCCCGCCGGCATCCGGGACCGGGCCATGCAACTGATCGTCCAGCAGACGCAATGGGCTGACCTGGCGCTGACGGAAGATCGCCCCCAGCGCGACGCCGAGCGCGCAGGGGCGTCGGCGGACGTGCGCTACGGCCGGCGATCCTTCGGGGTTCTTTCCTCAAGCCGGGCAAGCGAATCGCAACTGCGGCCGTGGGCTGATTGGCTGGCGCGATGGTTGGCATTGGATCGACACTTCCGCGACTACCGAGAGATGGCCTTCCACGACGAGCTGACCGGAGCGGGGAACCGGCGGTTCTACGAAGTCTTCATGCAACAGTCCATGCCCGAAGCTGCCCGCAAGCGCCGAGCGGTCACGGTGATGGTCTTCGACCTCGACGACTTCAAACACTACAACGACCAGTTCGGACACCATGCCGGCGATGAGGTGCTACGCGAGACCGTGCGGCTGCTGAACTCGGTGATCCGCAAGGGCGACCGGGTCTGCCGAATCGGCGGCGACGAGTTCGTCGTGATCTTCGCCGATCCCGAGGGCCCGCGAGAGCCGGGATCCACTCCGCCGGAGACCGTCGAGCAGATCGCAAAGCGTTTCCAGGATCAGATCTGCCAGATGAAGTTCCCCAAGCTGGGCGTCGATGCGCCCGGCACGCTGAGCATCTCCGGCGGGCTGGCCACCTATCCCTGGGACGGGGCCGATCCGGCAAGCCTGCTCCGCCACGCTGATCAACTGGCGTTACAGTCGAAGAAGAAGGGAAAGAACGTGATCACCATGGGTCCGGGGGCCCAGGGAATCTGTGGCGCCAACGATCCGCCCGCGTAATTGTGCCCGCCTGCGGAACACGGCAACATAACCAACCAATCGCCCGCCACACCGCGAAACGATCACCGCCCGAAACGACTCCCGTCCCCTTTGTCGTTCCCTCTTTCGTTACCGTCGACGCCGAACACCCGCCCGGGCAGCGCTCGACCAAGCGCCTTGGCGACGTGACGCGAAGCTGCAAAGAGCGCCCCAAGATCAACGCCTGTCTCGTAACCCATGCGGTTACACAGGTACACCAGGTCTTCCGTGGCCAGGTTTCCTGCGGCGCCCGGGGCGTAGGGGCAGCCCCCCAGCCCGCCACAGGTCGCATCAAAGCTCACCACGCCCAGTTGGATCGCGCGCAGCGCGCACGCCAGGGCCGTGCCGCGAGTGTCGTGCAAGTGCAGTGTGGTTTGGGCCGGCTCCAGCAGGCCGGTCAGACCCTCGTACAACCTGTCAATGTCGCTCGGCACGGCCACGCCGATCGTCTCCCCGAGGTCAATCTCATCAGCGCCTATATCCAGCAGTCTGTCAGCCACCTCACGCACTTGTCCCGGATCGATTGCGCCTTCATATGGGCAGGCCACGGCGCAGCTGATGTAGGCGCGAACGGGTAGCGAGGCGGACTGTGCTTGCGCGATCACCGGCGTGAAACGCCGTAGAGTCTCGCCGATCGTTGCGTTGGTGTTCTTGCGGCTGAACGTCTCGGAGGCAGCGGTGAACAGCGCGATCTTGTCCACGCGTGCCGCTAGCGCACGCTGCATGCCCTCTTCGTTCGGCACCAGCGCCGAGTACACCACTGAATCCCGACGGCTCATTCGCCCAAACACGTCCTCGGCATCACCCAACTGCGGCACCCATTGGGGGCTCACAAAACTGCTGACCTCGATCTCGGCCACGCCGGCCTGCGACAGCAGATCGACGAACGCAACCTTCTGCTGAACGCTGACCACCACCGCCTCGTTTTGCAGCCCATCCCTCGGGCCGACCTCGGTGATGCGAATGTGTTTCCGCGCAGGCATTGGGCACTAGGCATGAGGCATCGAGCGGTGAATCCCCTAGCCCCCGTCTCCGCCGGGGGGCTCCTTCCTCGTCAAGGTGAAAACAAAGAACCCAAGCACGACGAGCATGAGCACGCCGCCGATGGCAAGCAGGATCCACTCGTAACCGGCGCTGCCTTCCTGTACGGATTCTGCAACCATCATGTGGATTCCCCGGCCTCGCGGGCGCTTGAAGCTTGCGGGGCGACTGGTTTGTAGAAGCGAAGGCCGCAGACGACGGCGTCGGTTTGTTCGCCTTCGGCATTGACCAGCACGGTCGTGCCGGGATCGGCCGACTTCGTCTTGAGCATGGCAAAGGCGATAGGCGCAGCACCGAGCATGGGACTCAGCGTGCTGGAGGTCACCACGCCGATCTGCCGGTCCTTGCCTTGTTGCTCTTTCGAAAACACCTCATCACCAGCGACCGGGAGCAAGTCTCTGCCCGGCTTCAACCCGACGAGGATCTGCTTGGGCGATCCGAGGCTCTCCATTCTGGCCACGATCTCCTGACCAAGGTAGCAGCCTTTAGTGAAGCTGACGCGATCGTGCAACTGGCCGGTCTCATGCGGCAGATTCGTCGGCCCGAAGTCGATGTTGAACAGCGGAACTCCGGCCTCGATGCGCGCGACGTTGACCGCATGCCAGCCGATCGGCCGAACGCGGCGCTTCCCCTGGCCGAGCTTCTCATCGGTCGCGACCAGGGCATCCCAGACCGCCTCGGTCCGGTCGTGTGGAACAATGAGATGCAGCCCCACCTCGCCGGTCTGATCGAGACGGGCGACGACCACTTCGACGCCGGCGATCCGGACCGTCGTCGCACCCAGCGCATCGAGATCAAACGATGTGCCCCCGCCGGCCTCGGCGATCACCGCCTGCGCTTCCTTGCCGTGCACCGCAAGGTGATACAACTCGCTCGACGCGTCGGTGATCTCAACGTCTTCGGTAAACAGGAACTCTGTGAGCGTCTTGACGGTGTGATCGACTTGATGGATATCCAGATCGATCAGCAGCCGATCACCGAGCTCGATGAGAAGTAGGTCCGCGACGAGGCGACCCTGCCGGCTCAGCCAGAACGTCGGCTTCGCCATGCCGGTTTGGAGATCCTTCAACTCCTGGGTCAACATGCGATTGAGGAATTCGCGCCGGTCGTCGCCGGTGATTCGGATCGTCGCCCGATGGGGGCAGTCAAAGAGCCCCGCCCCCTTGCGAATGGCCGCGTATTCGGCCTCGAGGTCGCCAAACGTGGCCAATAGCTCGCACCCAACTCGACCCAGATCATTCAACGGGCCGTAGGCGACGTATTGGGGGTCGGGAGCCGCGGCCCGCACGCCCACCGCGGCCCCGGGACGATGCGCGGCAGCGTTCGGATCGGGTCGGGGGTGTTGCGAATAGGCCTGGTGGCGTTTGCGAAGGGGGCTTTCGTGGGGCATGATGGGCATCCAGGGCATCCGCGCCCGAGGATAGTAGGACATCCGCCCAGAGGCGGCCGATGGCGCCGACTTGGCTTTGCCCGCCCATCGGCCTCATCTGTTTGGAAAGGACAGCCGCTTCATGGACCTCGACCTGCTTGCGAAACTGTGCGAGACGCCGGGTGTGCCGGGGCGGGAGGAGCGCGTTCGCCGGTTGATCACCAAGAGCATCAAGGGGCTCTTCGACGAGGTTCGGACCGACCCGATGGGTTCCTTGATCTGTACTCGCAAACCGACAACCCCGTCAAAGCTGCGCAAACCGACGCGGGTCATGATCGCGGCTCACATGGATGAGATCGGCTTCTACGTCCGGCACGTGGATGACAAGGGCTTTGTGTGGATCAACCCCGCGGGCGGATTCGACGCGCGGAATCTCTTCTCCCGGCGGGTACTGGTCTGCTGCGCCAGCGGCGACTACGAGGGCGTGATGAATCCCGGCGGGAAGCCGCTTCACATCTCCACGCCCGAGGAACGCAAGAAGGTGCCGGAGACCACCGAGTTCTTTATCGACCTGGGCATGGATGCCAAGAGCGTGCAAAGGAAAGTGACCATAGGTGATTTCGTCGTGATGCACGAGCCGTTCATCGAACAACCCAGAAAGGTCGTTTCCAAGGCGCTGGACAACCGCGTGGCGTGCTTCGTGGCCATCGAGGCGACACGCATTCTTGCCAAGCGCCGGGCGCAGGCGGCGCAGCATCGATGTGAGCTGGTTGTCGTGTTCACCGTGCAGGAGGAAGTCGGCCTGCGAGGCGCGACGACCGCCGCGAACTCCGTCGGAGCCGACATCGGCATCGGGCTGGATACCACCCTGGCCTGCGATACGCCCGGCATAGGGGAAACCGAGTGGGTGAGCGCACACGGTCGAGGCGTGGCGATTATGGTCCAGGATTCATCCATGATCGCCGACCACGAGCTGGTCAACGATCTGTGCAAAGTGGCCCGGACCAAGAGGATTCCCTATCAGCGCTGCATTCTGCCGCGCGGCGGTCAGGATGGCGCGGCCATCCAGCGAGCCGGCTCCGGAGCCCGCACCGCCGCCATCGTCTGCGGTACCCGCTACATCCACACCGTCACCGAATCCATTGATAAGAAGGACCTCCAGGGCGCGATCAACCTCGTCGCCGCCTGGCTGCCCACGGTGAAGTGAGCGTTTAGCCTGCGGGCTTGCCCGCAGGGGATGCCCGGCGCGTTGAGGACGACATTTCGACGAGTCGCCCAATGAGTCCGGCGCCGAGCTGTTGATCTTCCGTGCGCTCCGGGTGCCATTGCACGCCGAGGTAGAACGGCCGGCTGTCATCCCGGATCGCTTCGATCACGCCGTCGGCGGCGGTGGCAACGATGCGCATCGAGCCGGCGTCGGCCAGCGCCTGACGATGGTGGCTATGCACCAGGCCCTCGCCGAGTTCGCCGGTGACCGAATGGGTGGTCTTGGGCCAATGCCGGCCGGCGGTAGGCAGTGAATCGGGCAGGTATTGATCGAGTGCTCCGCCGCGATGCAACCCCATCAACTGCATGCCCAGGCAAATCCCCAGCACGGGCGTTTCGCGGCGCGCATCCAGCGCCTCCAGCACGGCCAGCTCGAACGCTTGGCGAAGGGGATCGACCTTGTGCGCCTTGGGGTGGGTCGGCACGCCCCAATGCTCCATGATGGGATCGTCGCCGCCGGAAAGAATAATGCCATCGCATCGCTGGACGTACGCCTCGACACAGCGACTTAGGCACGGCAGCACAACAGCCGCCCCGCCCGCTTCGCTGACCATTGCGGCGCAGCTCGTGGGCGCGATGTATCGTGTCTCGTCGAGGTCAGCCGTGATACCGATCAGCGGACGAGGCATACGGGAACGCACCAAGGCATCGAGTCACCAAGGCATCGGGTGAAGCCGGGTCTGACGAGCGAAGCGAGGAAGACCCGGGTCGGCACCGTATCAGATATCGGATGAGGGGTAGGTGGTCACCGCAAGGATCAAAAAAGGACCACCGACCGGCTGTGCGACGGTGGGGGCAACGTCGGGAGGGGCCGGTCGGCGGCAATCAAGGAAGGAGAGGAGAATGTCTCGTGAAGAATATCGGTCCTCGCTGGTAGATTCGCAGCCGGTCTCATCTGGATTCTACCAGCCGCTCCATTTGGCAAAAAACAAGGCCTGGTCCCTCTTGGGGACGGGTTGCGGCGGCCCCCGCGGCCGGACCGGGCGCATCGCGGCAGCCCGGCCCGATGATTCTGACCCCCTTGGGTATGTTGGGCAACATCTTGATCCGCTGTGAGGACCGGCTATGCTGACACCCGCTAGAACCGATGCCCGCAAGCAAGGGCAGCGGTCCATGCAATGGGAGCTATCTGGATGACTCGACTGTCCTACGGCGCACCACGTCACCGCTCGTACCTGCACATTGGGGTGCGCGGCAGGCCCTATGTTGATTACAAGACTGTGGACGAGCTGCGCCGCATGATGACGCCCAACGGCAAGATCTACTCCCGTAAGCGGACGGGCCTTTCCTCGAAGGAGCAACGGATGATCGCCAGGGCGATCAAGCGTGCCCGCTTCATGGCCTTGCTCCCGTACACCAGCGGGACGTTGTAAGCGATCCGGCTGGACGTCGGCTGGGCCGCGAGCCGCCTGCGCATCTCCTTGTGCCGATCAGGATCCTCGCCGTGATATGGTCGGCCGGAAACCGCCGATCAGCCGCCGCAACGCATCACCCAGCCAGGCCAGCCACAGCCGCATCCGCAGGCGTCGCAGTCCATCATCGTGGCGATCAACGCGCAGCCCGCGGGTGATCCACCCCGCCGCAACGCGAAGTCGGCGTTGCTCCAGGGCGGCCAGGGCCAGGTTGTGCATAGAAACAAGACATCGGCCATCGAGCCGAAGCAACCGTCTGCTGGCCGCGACCCCCCCATCACGATCACCCGCCTGGAACCTGGCCAGGGCAAGCTCTCGCAGCAGTTGGGGGCTCTCGCCGACACCGGCAACGGCGCGATCCAGCACGCCCGCCGCCTCGCCCGGCAACCCCGCCTCCAGCAGTAGCGACCCCAGCCGAGCGATGTCGATCTCCGGTCGGGCGGCCTCCTCTCCGGCTTGACCGTGCTCCAACACCTCGCGCAGATACCCACGTGCCTGCTCGATCCGTCCTCGGCGCAGGAGTGCTTCGGCGAGGGCGACACGGACTTGCGGATCCTGCGGATCAAGCTTGAAGACCAGCTCGAACTCCAGGTGGGCCTGTTCATACCGGCCGCCAGTCATGGCGATCTCGCCAAGACGATAGTGTGCATCAACATTGGCCGGCTCGAGCTCGAGGATCTGGCGGAACTTCTCCGCTGCCTCGGGCAGACGCCCCAGATCAATCAACGCCTCGCCGAAGTCCAGGAGCGTCTCGACGTTGCCCGGATCATCGCGGAGATCGCGTAGATAAAGCTGCAGGGCCTTGCGAGGCCGACAGGTCGCCGCGTACACCGCGCCGAGGCGGGCGCGCAGCCGGGGGATCGTCGGGTCGATTCGCAGCGCTTGGCGAATGCACCATTCGGCACGATCGTACCGGCGGCATTGAAACAGGCTCTGGGCGATCGCCGCCAGGCAATGGGCGCTGCGATGTTCCATCGCCCCCTCGGCGAGGTAGAACGTGGTCTCGGCTTCCTCATGCCTGCCCAGGCGGACATTGCTCTCGATCTGGTGGGCATAGGCCAGCTCACATTGGCTGTCGATCCGCACGGCCTGCTGGAGCCAGTCGATGGCTCGCTCGAACTGTCCAAGCCGATTGGCAACGATCCCAGCCGCCAGCAGTGGATCGGCCTGGCCTGACATCAGCGCGACCGCTCGTTCGTATGAAGCGAGGGCGTCGGCATCGCGCCCCGCCACCTCCAGCGTCAGACCAAGATTGAAATGCCATTCCGGCTGTTCGGGGTTGAGCGCGATCGCCTTGCGGAGTTCGGCTTCAGCCTCAGCCCACCGGCCGCGCTCATACATCTCCAAGGCCCGATCCGCATGCTCTTCGGCATCGCACCAATCGCTCATGGACCGCTACTCCGGCTTATCATCGGATTCATATCGACCCTCGGCATCGTGTAGCCGATAGGATGGAACACACCCTAGTACTCTAGTGCCTATATCGCCGTCGATCATGTCCACAATCCGGGAGCGTACCCGGCGGTTGCCCGGCTGGCGATCGCTGGTGGCTTGGGGTGTGTCCATCAATGCTACGATGGCCGGCGGCTGCGGCCCATCGCTCCCGTCAAACCTGCTCGAACCGGCGGCCCCGGCGACGGTTGACCGGCCCGATGACCAGCTCACCTCGCGCCAGCGTCGGCAGATCGAGGTCTTCGGCCGGACGGTCCTGAACCCCTCGCACGACATCCTCGCGGAGACTCGCCGCCACGCCGCCGAAGAACTCATTGCGATGAATGTGCCTGCGGCGATCGAAATCCTTGACCAATCCCTGCGGAGCGGCCAGCCGGAAGTGATTTTACCGGTTATCGATGCGATGGCATCCTCGCCACAACCGGTCCAAGGGCTGCTCGAAGCGGCAGTCTCGACCATACAGGACTCTTCAGGCGAAGCGCTGGAGAAGCTCTCGATGGTCCTGCCCCGCTATGGACCGCCGGCGTTGGACATGGTCTCGGGGCGCGCGCTTGATCGCGACGTGCCGCCCGCCCAGCGTATCGGATTCATCCACGCACTGGGGGCCTTTCGCACCCGCGACAGCGCCTCGCGGATCATGGCCCTGCTCGATGGGCAGCATCCCGCGCCCCCGGAAATCATCACTGCCGCGTGCGCGAGCCTTGGGCGGCTGACCGGCCTGCCATACGACTCTGATGTGCAGCAGTGGAGGCGGTGGTGGGCCGAGCACGAGGACGAACCCGTCGAAGACTGGCTGGGCAACATGGTGCAGCAGCTCAGCACACGGATCACCGAAATCGAGCAGCAAATACAACTGCACAAACAGGCCAACGACGATATCGCCGGGCGACTGGCCGACACCTTGCAGGAGCTGTTTGTGGTTCTCAGCCCCAACGAACAGCTCGACCGCCTGCCGGAATTGCTCAGTGACGAGCTGGTGCCCGTTCGGCAGTTCGCCATGGGGCGCGTGGAACGGCTGCTGCGGGACAGCGAACGTGTCCCGGAGCCGGTGCCGGCGGCGCTGGCCCAGCGACTGCGCGACACGGCCGAGGTCTCACCCCTGCGGCTCTCGGCCGCAGGGCTGCTCAACGACCTGAACTATCAAGGCACCGCCGAGCTGGTAGCGGTGGCGCTCGACAACGAATCGGACCATCAGATCGCCAGCGGCTACCTGGAGATTCTTGCCAAGCGCCCGACGCAGGCGGGGCTCGACGCGACGCTGAGGTGGCTCAACGACCCGGCGGCGGGCAAGGCGGCGGCCCAGGCGCTTTGGGCGATCATCTCCAACGACCTGCTTGAGGACGTGCGCCTGCCCGCAGCCCGACGCGCCGCACGCGCCGCTTTGCAGCAACAGGGCACACCCCTCCATGCGAGACTTCTGGCCGGGATCGGCGAGGACCAGGATCTGGCGCACGTAGAAGACCTGCTGGACGCCCCGGACCCCGCCGCGCGCCGAGCTGTAGCCGAGGGGTTGTGTTGGGCTGGCCGGAAAGAGCCTCTGCTGCGTCGAGTGGGCGATGACGAGGTCTATCCCTTTGTCGTCCGTGTCTTGATTCAGGGCCCGGCCGACCTCGCGACGCTACGGCAGGTGGCCCAGCTGGCGCCGCCGGAAGCACACTACCAGGAGTGGGCGCATGCCATCCGGGCGCTGGCGGAGCACCTTGGGCCGGCTGATCTGCGGGGGGCCGATGACATACTCGCGTCGCTTGAACACGTCGATCTTCAGCTGCGAGCCACCGTATTGGCCAAGGTCATCGATTTGCCCCCCGAGGCCACGACGCCCCAACAGGGCAGCTCGCTTCTTGCGCGCCTGGCCGAAGTGCGGTTGGCGCTGGGTGAATACGATCTGGCGTTCGACGTGATTCAGGCCCTGGAGGGGGCGCCGATGACGCCGGCGTTGGCGCGACTGAGGTTCCGCGCGGCTGCATTGGCCGGGCATTATGAAGAGGCCGCCGACTTGAATGAAGATGTGCTGGCGTGGGTCGAGCTGCTTGTCGAGGCCGCCGAGCCCAACCCCTTGGTGGCGGTCGCGCTGCGGAAAGAGATTCAGCGGCGATTCGGGGACCAGCTTGTCGGCGAAGCCCAGGCGCGATTCGAGGATGCGATCGAGCGCTTGCCGCCGGACGCCGTGACTGACGGAACATCCAGGCCCGAGCCGGACGAGTGATCGACGCGGCCCGCCGACTCATCACCAGCGCCGCGCGCATCGTCTCGTTCTCAGGAGCCGGGCTTAGCGTTGAGTCGGGCGTGCCGACATTTCGAGATGCCGCCACCGGCGGGCTGTGGACGAAGCACGATCCAATGCGACTCGCCTCGCCGCAAGGGTTCGCCGAAGACCCTGCACTGGTGGTCGATTGGTACGCGCATCGCCGACGCGCGATCGCGCACGCCTCACCGAACCGCGCGCACCTGGCCCTGGCCGGGCGCCATGACATGACGCATGTGACACAAAACGTCGATGACCTGCTGCACCGGGCCGGCGCGGGTCGAATCATTCAACTGCACGGCTCAATCACCGCTGACCGATGCAACGGGCGCTGCGGGTACAGCGAGCAGATCGACCTGTGGAAACCGCCGCCGTTGCGTAGCTGCCCGAAGTGCCCAGATCGCCTGCGGCCGGACGTGGTATGGTTCGGCGAGATGCTGCCTATGGATGCCTGGCAACAGGCTCAGCAGGCGTGCAATGCGTGCGATCTGCTTCTGGTGATCGGTACCAGCGCCGTGGTTTATCCGGCCGCCGGTCTGATCGGCCTGGCCAGGTCCTCCGGGGCCGGGATCATCATCGTCAACGCCGAGCCGACCGAGGCGAGTGACCTCGCCGATATCGAACTGCTGGGCAAAGCCGGCGAGATCGTGCCACGGCTGCTCCGGTAGCGAGCCCCCGTGTCCCGATTGCGGATTCTTGGAGCCTCTAACAGAATGGCCGCGAGGTCAACTTCGTGATACCGTGCGCGCATGGCGAGTAAGAGAACGCGAACCGAACATGACTCCATGGGCGAGATGACCATGCCGGGAAACGTCCTCTTCGGAGCAAGCACCCAGCGGGCGGTTCTGAACTTTCCCATCGCGGGACGAGCGGTTTCGCCCCTGCTCATTCGGGCCTTCGTACTGCTGAAAGAAGCGTGCGCTGCAACGAATCTCGAACTGAAGAAGCTGGATCAGCACCGATTTGACCTGATCCATAGGGCGTGCGAAGAGATTGCCGCCGCGCTGGCCGACGGTTCCGACCCCGGCGCCGTCGCGTCGATGATGCAGCACTTCCCCATCGACATCTTTCAGACCGGCTCGGGCACCTCCACCAACATGAATGTCAACGAGGTGATCGGGAATCTGGCCGCCAAGTACGCCGGCAAACCGATCGGCGCGAAGGACCCCGTCCATCCCAACGACCACGTCAACATGGGTCAGTCGTCCAACGACACCTTCCCCACCGCGATGCAGGTCGCGGCGGCGGTCGCGATCACGAACCAGCTCGTCAGGGCCATGGAGAATCTCGCCGGAGCACTTGAGGCGAAGGCCCGGAAGTGGGACGACATCGTGAAGATTGGGCGAACGCATTTGATGGACGCCACGCCGATCCGCCTCGGCCAGGAGTTCTCAGGCTTTGCCGCCCAGGCGGGCTACTGTGTGAAACGGGCCCAGCGTGCGATGGTGCGACTGGCGGAGAACCTGCCCATCGGCGGCACCGCTGTCGGCACCGGTATCAACACCCACGCGCGCTTCGGCCGGCTCGTGGCGGCGAAGCTGACCGAAGCGACCGGCGTCGACTTTGCCGAGGCCCTCAACCACTTCGAGGCCCAGGCCACTCGCGATTGCGTCGTCGAGGCCTCGGGTGAGCTGAGAACGATTGCGATCTCGCTCTCGAAGATCGCCAACGACATCCGTTGGCTGGGGTC
Organism: Planctomycetota bacterium; assembly: GCA_022566725.1. Lineage (GTDB taxonomy): Bacteria > Planctomycetota > Phycisphaerae > Phycisphaerales > SM1A02 > JADFFQ01. Next base: position 2,924 of record JADFIM010000016.1, on the reverse strand, counting down.
GGGTCCGCGCTGCGGGCTGTACGAGCTCGCGCTGCCCGCAACACAACCGGGCTCCTCGATCATGCCCGGCAAGGTCAACCCCGTCATCTGTGAATCGGTCATGCAGGTCGCCTGTCAGGTCGTCGGCAACGACGCCGCGATCACCATGGGTGCCGCCGGCGGCATCGGGTCGCTGCTACAGCTCAACGTGGCCATGCCCATGATGGCTGCCAACCTGCTCGACAGCATCATGCTGCTGGCCAACGTCTCGAACGTGTTCGTTGACCGCTGCATCCAAGGTCTGGAGGTCAACAGGGCGATCGCCACCGGCATGGTCGAGAAGTCGCTGATGACGTGCACGTCGCTCGTCCCTGAGATCGGCTATGACCAGGCGGCGAAGGTGGCCAAGGGCGCGTTCGAGACCGGCCAGACGGTGCGCGAGTATGTGCTGGAGCACGGATTGGTTGACCCCAAGCGGCTCGATGAGCTGCTCGATGCCAAATCAATGACGGAACCGGGCGTTTAGCGGCGGGGCTTGCCCTCGCGCCTTCGTCAACTCACTGCATTCTGAACACGCTCAACAAAGACCCGCAGCGCCCGGTCGTGCCGTTGGGGATCAACGACATGTGCATCGAGATGCCCGGCGTTGGGGATGACCAGCAGCGTTCCATCCGCGGCGGCCTCGGCAATCCGCTGCCCATGCGAGACGGACACAATCGCATCGTCGGCGCCACAGATCATGAGGATCGGACACCGCACGCGTTGGACCTCGTCATCGCGCAGACCTTTGGGCCGAGTGCCTGCGAAACGCAGCCAGAAGATGGCCAGATCGGTCAACGGGCGGGTCGGGTATCCACCGGCGTGCAGACGGCCGCGCAGTGACGAGTGGAAGTCGCGGTACGGCCCATAGGCCACAATCCCGGCGATCCGAGCACTGGCCGGCCTTCGCTGAGAAGCCGCACTGATGGCGATGACCGCGCCCATTGACTGGCCGACGAGCACGATCGGAGAATCGCCAAGCCGATCGAGCAAGGCCAGCAGGTCGAGATCCTCACGGTGACCAAGCCGGCTGCCTCCGCCGGTCGCCTCGCCATGGCCCCGCAGGTCGTACAACACGAAGCGATCACAGAGCGTCCGCCAGGGCTCGATGCGGGCCAGCACGTCGATCCGCGATTCGCCCCAATCGTGGATGAACACCGCGGTCAACGAAGGCTGTCGGCTGTCAGCCGCTGATTGCTGACCCCCGACCCCTGACTCCTGACCACTGCGAACCTCCCACACCGGCAGCGTCGCGGCGCCAGGTACCTCAAGCGTCCATTCGTCGAACTCCAGTCCCAGCTCGTTGGGGTCCACCGCCAAACCCAGCGCGACGGCATAGCCGGCAGTGTGCCTTGGCGGCCGAACCGCTTCACGCGCCACGATCGCCGAGAGAATCACCACCGCCGCCACCAGCGCGACCGAAAGCAGAATCACCAGGCCGAGCAACGCGCCCACAGCCCGCAGTGTACTGCGAGGAATACCTGGCATCGTCAAACTCGCTCCCCTTCGGGTCGCGGCTAAACTGACCGGCATGAAAGCGTCGCTGAAGATCGGCAACACGGCCGAGGTCATCGTCGAGGTGACTCAAGCCATGTGCCCCGCGTTCGACGGCGTGGTGGTGCATCAGCTCTACTCCACGTGGTCGATGGCCCACCACATGGAGCTGGCGGCCCGCAAGGTGCTCGCGCCGCATCTGGAGGAACACGAGGAAGGCATCGGTTCGCACATCTCGATCGACCATCTCGCACTGACGCCCCTCGGCCACACCGTACGAATCGTTGCAGAGGCAGTCGAGGTGGACACCACAAGCGTCGTGTGCGACGTGTGTGCTTATGATGGTGACCGCCTGGTGGGCCGGGGCAGGCAGGTCCAGCGCGTGCTGCCGAAAGAGAAGCTCAAGGCGTTGATTGAGCGGGCTCGGTAGGAAGGCCTTTGGATTTTGGCTGTTGGCTTTTGGCTTTTGGCCAGAAAAGGGCAACCAATGCAGGATTTTCGCAACCTTGACGTGTGGCAGCGAGCCTACGCTTTGGCCTTGGATGTGTACCGAGCGAGTCGTCAGTTTCCTCGGGAAGAGATATACAGCTTGACGAGTCAGGTGCGACGTTGCAGTATCTCCATTCCTTCCAATATTGCCGAGGGCTGCGGGCGCCAAACCGACGCCGACTTCAAACGATTCTTGCATATTGCAATGGGATCTGCAGCGGAGTTGGAGTGCCAATTGATGCTGATACGCGATCTCAAGCTGATCGACATACCGATGAGCGATCAACTGCTCAACGAGGTTGCAGTCACCAGAAAGATGCTCAACGCGCTCATCCAGCGCCTCAAACAACCGCCTCAGCCAAGAGCTAAGAGCCACGAGCCAACAGCCAAGAGCTAAAAGCCAAGAGCCCATGTCCGAAGACGCTCTCATCCTCAGCGAAACCGACCGGCACGTCGGCATCATCCGCCTCAACCGCCCCAAAGTCCTCAACGCGCTGAATCCCCAACTCATGACGCAGCTCGCCGAGCAGATGGAAGCGTTTGACGGCGACGATGCCATTCACGTCATCGTACTCGCCGGCAGCGAACGGGCGTGGGCGGCCGGAGCGGACATCGGTGACATGGCTGAGTGCTCTACGCTTCAGATGTACCAGCGCGATCAGTTCGCCATCTGGGATCGAATCAAGCGCATCAAGAAGCCGATCGTCGCCGCGGTCAGCGGGTACGCCCTCGGTGGCGGCTGTGAACTGATGATGCTCTGCGATGTGGTCATCGCCTCGGAAACCGCGCAGATCGGCCAACCCGAGATCAACATCGGCGTGATGCCCGGAGCCGGTGGAACGCAACGCCTCACCCGAGCCATCGGCAAGGCCGCCGCGATGGACGTGATCCTCACCGGCCGGTTCCTGTCCGCCAAGGAGGCC
>JADFIM010000172.1 GCA_022566725.1 Planctomycetota bacterium | reverse complement strand
CATGAACCATGCCAACGACCTGCTGAACCCGGACTGGAGCTACCCGGACAAGGGTTGGTATGGACAGAGTCAGCCAGGTCAGCCAGGGAGCGTTGACCAACCGGCAAACGCCTCAGGCCTGGATTTTGCCATGCAGATGCTCCAGAAGGACGGCGACTTCGAGCAGGTGGGCGAGCTACTGAACGTCTGGCTCTTCGGCCACGAACTCGGATTTGATATCGGGGGTAATTATGTCAAGACGAACACGACGTTCTCCGAGTTCATGTCTGATTCATCGACGGGGCCGCATGTCAACCGGCTTCGCGGCGGTGAGGTTATCGGGATAGGCGAGCCGACGGACCTGCTCGATCCGCGGCATGCGGTGCCCGCGTTGCCGGCGGGGATCCGGGTGCTGGATGCCTTCGTGTGCGATGATCGAGGTGTCGCTTTAGGCGCCACTGACCAAGACGCGTTTCTCAACGCCCACGGCTTTTCCGGCAAGACCACGCCCGGGCTGATCAACATCAACACGGCTCCGCCGGAAGTCATGCGGGCCCTGCCGCACATGACCCGGATGGTGCATGAGCTCAACTCGCCGGCGCTGAACCCGTACGTTCGGCTTCCCGAGGCGATCGTGCAGTACCGCGAGCGCTTCGGAGACCCGACCGATACGTCTGATCCGTTGCCTCCATATGGTAACCGTGGTGCACAGGGCGGATTTATGCCGGGTCTGCGTCCCGAGCGGGGTATGGCTTCGCCAGCAGAGGTCATGCTCCTCGAAAACTCGGGTAACAGCATTGAAGTCGGGCACCTCGACGAGGAGTGGGACGATAGCTGGCGAGTGGACTTCGCCGCCCTGCGGCCTGCAGCGCTGGGCACACCGGGGGGTGTGCAATCCACCCAGATCAGCACCGATGTCATCGGGTCACAGCCGGACAACGTCGCCACGGACGCGGAGGAGCGCAACCTGCTCTTTGCTGGAATCTCGAACCTGATTACGACTCGCAGCGACATGTTCACGGTCTATTTCAAGGTGCGCAGCTTCCGCCAGAACCGCGTCACCGGCATCTGGGACGCGACCGACCCTGAATACATCGTGGATGACAGCCGCTACGTCATGCTGGTTGATCGCAGCGAGGTCAATCGCCCGACGGATAAACCGAAGATTCTGTATCTGGAGAAGCTGCCGAAGTAACGCGAATCAGCAAGCCTCTTGCTGAGTGCTGACAGCTGATTGCTGACCGCTTCAACGAGACAACCTGAACCGCGCCCCGTCACGCTCATCCGCTGGTGGGGCGCGGTGTTTTTTGGAAGGCAGCAGGGATCAGGAGTTAGGCGGGCGAAGAGGTGTGATCAAGGCCGCCGAATCGGCGGTCGCGTTCGGCGTAATCGCGAATGGCCTCGTGCAGGTGCTGCACCTGAAAGTCCGGCCAGTACACATCGGTGATCTGGATCTCGCAATAGCTGATCTGCCAAAGAAGATAGTTGGATACCCGCAGCTCCCCGGCAGTGCGGATCAGCAGATCGGGATCGGGAAGGCCGGCCGTGTAGAGGTGATGGCTGATTGTGTCCTCATCAATATCAGCGATCTGGAGACGGCCCGCCTGGACCTCACGGGCGATGGCCTGGACCGCGTCGGTGATCTCCGTGCGGGCGCCGTAGTTCAGCGCCAGGCAGAGGGTCAGCCCGGTGCAGTGGCTGGTCACGTCGACGGTTTGGTCAACCGCTCTCAGGACGGATTCCGGCAGACCCTCGCGGCGCCCCAACTGCAAGAAGCGAATGTTGTTCTCGACCAACTCCTGGCGTTCCTTACCCAGGTACTGGAGGTACAGCCCCATCAGGCCCCGGACCTCGTCCGCGGGGCGTTTCCAGTTCTCCATCGAGAATGAAAACAAGGTCAGGTATCCGACGCCGAGACGTTGGCACTCGACAACGATATCGCGGACGGCCTTGGCTCCGGCCCGGTGCCCGGCGATCCTGGGTTGGTTGCGTTGGCGGGCCCAGCGCCCGTTGCCGTCCATGATGATGGCGATGTGGCCAGGCCGGCGCAAAGGCGGGACATCCAGCGTAGGTCCGTCCACTGAGGTGTGCGACCAAACCTGGCTCATGGTCATCGCTATGGTACGCCGTCCGCCGCCTCGGGGTTCAATGCCCCGGCCGGCCGCACCCACATTCCCGCAGCCAGGTGAGCAGGCGATGCCTACGCGCTCACCACGGTCTGCGTGCGCTCAGGACCGACGCTGATGATCTCAATGGGTATCCCGACGACCGCTTCGATGCGATCCAAGTAGCGGCGAGCATTGCCAGGAAGGGCGCTGCGGTCGGTCGCCTCGTCGATCTCTTCGGCCCAGCCGCCCAGGGTATCGTAGACGGCCTCGACCTTCCCCAACCGCCAAGCGTCAGGGATGAACCGGTCGGTCAGCGTGCCATCGGGCAGCCGATAGTGAGTGCACAGCTTCACCTCGTCGAAGCCGCTGAGCACATCGAGCAGCATGCAGGCCAGTCCCGTGGCCCCACAGATCATCGCTGAATACCGCACCGCGACCAGGTCCAGCCAACCGCAGCGTCGCGGCCGATTCGTGGTGGTGCCGTACTCCTGGCCGCGGCTGCGAATACGCTCGCCGATGGGGTTGTCCTGCTCGGTTGGGCACGGTCCTTCACCGACGCGCGAGGTGTAGGCTTTCATCGTTCCCAACACGTGCTCGATGTGCCGGCCGGGCAGCCCTGTTCCCGGTGGGATCCCCAGCGCGGAGCAGTTGGAGCTGGTCACGTACGGGTAGGTGCCGTGGTCGATGTCGAGCAGACATGCGTTGGCACCCTCGAAGAGAATCGACCGGCCGTCGGCAAGGCATTGATGCAGCAGATACGTGGTGTCCGTGATGTGGGGGCGCAATCGCCGGCCGAAGGCGGCGTAGCGTTGGCAGAGGTCGTCCGCGTTCAGCGGCGGAGCCTCAACGCCGAGCGCTGCAAGTTCGGCCGTGCGGATCGTGCAGATCACGCGCAGGATTCCATGCAGATGGTCGGTATCCAGCAGATCACCAACGCGAATCGCGGTCGAACGATGAACCTTGTCTGCGTAGGCCGGGCCGATGCCGCGTTTGGTGGTTCCGATCGAGTGATCGCCGTCATCACCGAAGGCTTTGCTGGCGAGGACCCTTTCCAAGGCGGCATCGTGTTCCTTGTGGTAGGGCATCACCACGTGGGCGCGATCAGAGATATAGAGGTTGTCACCGACCTCTACGCCGCGTGCTCGCAGCGCTTCGATCTCCTCGATGAGCACCTGCGGATCGACGACCACGCCGTTGGCGATGACGCACATCTTGTCGGGATAGAGGATGCCGGAGGGGATCAGGTGCAGCGCATATCTCTGGTCATCGACGACGACGGTGTGACCGGCGTTGGCGCCGCCGTTGTAGCGCACGATCACATCATGCTGCGCGGTGAGCAGATCAACGATCTTGCCCTTGCCCTCGTCGCCCCACTGAAGTCCGACCACCGCGGTGTGATGGCCGGGCTTGTTATCTGGACTGATCGGGTCGTGCTGAGTCATTGGAATCGGCGGCAAGCTTCCCGAGGCACGTGGTTTGGGCCGCAGCAACGCTAGGTCGGGCCCTGACGCGCGTCAAGACTCCAGTTGGCGGCATGACGATCAAGCAGAGGCCCGCTTGTGCCGATATCTACCGGCATCGCACGTGCGGCGCGGGGGTTGAGCGTGGCAACTGATAACGTCATTCGAATCATGTGTCCCAACTTGTCGTGCCAGCGAGTGCTCGCGGTGCCGGTGCACGCGCGCGGGAAGCTGGTGCGGTGTCGCCGGTGTGGGATGAATATCCGCATTCCGCCGGGAAAGACCGACGCAGAACAGCAGCCGGCCAGTGCACCACAAGAGCCCGCATAGGGTCACCAGCCGCTCGGGCGAGTCATCATCGCGAGTCGGACCGTGGCGGCTCCATCGAACCATCTGACGCAGCAAAAGGAGCCACATCGGCCGGGCGCGCCTGATTGCGCTGTGGCTTGAGCTCCGAGAGCGTGGCGCGTGAGGCGTCGGCGTCCTGCACCGCTCGCAGGATGAAGGTGACCGGCCCAATGGTGATTCGGTCCCCCGGAGCCAGGATCGCCTGATCCACGGGTATGTCGTTGTGGAACGTCCCGGTGGCCGATGCGAGGTCGTTGAGCTTGCAGATGCCCCGCTTGATAATGATCTCACAATGGCGCATCGAGACGGAAGGCACAGGCACCCGAAGATCACAGCGTGTATCGCGGCCGATCACGGTCTGCGGCTTGGAGAGCGGGAACGGTCGCTCGCCCCCGTCGGCGGTCACCATGGCCAGGCACATCCGCATCTTCACGAGCCGCTCCTTGGCGAGGCTATGATCTACTTGGCGAAACTGTCTCCTGCTGGAATCTTTCTCCTGATTGCCATCGTCATGGTGAGCATATGTCCCCGAATGCCCAGCTTACCAGCTTCGGCGAGCGCGTCGAGGGCAAAAATCGGACATGCACGGCGGCCGATTTGCCTCTGCCGGGCCATTGCGATGCGGTGATTGATCCGCATGGGCTCTACGTGCACGTGCCGTTTTGTGCCCACAAATGCCATTATTGCGATTTCTACAGCTTCGTAGACGCCCGGAATCGTCAGCCGGCCTTCGTGGAGCGGCTGATCCAGGAAATCCAGGCCGCAGCGACGTACCTGCGCGGACCTCTGGAGACGATCTTCTTCGGAGGGGGAACGCCAACTCTCTTGACGGCAGACCTTTGGGAAGATCTGCTGGAGGTCTTGGCGGATCATCTGCCCTCCCGAGCGGATGGTGAGTTCACCGTCGAGGCCAATCCGGAGACGGTCACCGAGCCCCTGCTTGAGGTCCTGGTCGAGGCTGGGGTGAACCGCATCAGTATCGGGGCTCAATCCTTCCGCCCCACGCTGCTTGAGACGCTCCAGCGCCGCCACGATCCAGCCAATGTCCAGCGAACCGTCCGGCTCGCGGTCCTGGCCGGGATCAGCAATATCAACATTGACCTCATTTTCGGCATCCCGGGCTCGACCCTCGCCGACTGGCTGGCCGATCTCGATGAGGCCCTGGCCCTTGAGCCCACGCATCTGAGCTGCTACGGATTGATGTACGAGCCCAACACGCCCCTGACGGCGAAGCTTCGGGCCGGGCGAATTCAGCGTGTCGATCAAGACCTCGAAGCAGCGATGTACGAGGCGACGATCGACCGCCTCGCTGCCGCTGGCTTTGAACACTACGAGATCAGCAACTGGGCCAGGCCCGGCTATCGCTGCCGACACAACATGCTCTACTGGACGAATCAGCAGTGGTGGCCGCTGGGCCCCAGCGCTGCCGGTCATGTTGCGGGAATTCGATGGAAGAATGTGGCGCGCCTCAGCGACTACCTTCGCGTCCGGCCACTGCCGCCGATCACCAATGTCGAGCGGCTCGACGACGACGGGCGCGTCGATCTCGGCACGCTGACGGGGATCGAGTGGCTGAGCGCCACGGGACCGGAGGGCACCAGTCACCAGTGGTTCCTCGGAGACGACGTGCACAGCCTCCCCGGCCAAGTTCACGGCCGCGCCGGCGAGACGGTGTCGATTCCCTACATGGGAGCGGAGGGACGGCCGCAACGGTCGGAGTTCTCGCTGCTGGAGAATCGCAAGGGCACCTTCGTCCGCGATCGATTCGAGGCCCTCGCCATCGAGGACGGCTTCCTCCACCTCCGCGGACTCCCCGCGGGCGACTATGACCTCTTCCTGAAGTCGCCGCGCCGGCAGATCACGGTCCGATTGACAGCGGGCGAGCGCGGGCTGGGCTACGTTCTCTCGACGTACCGGCAGCTCGAGGAGCGCAACGCGAAGCCCCTTCAGATCGCCGAGATCGATACGACGAAGCAGAACTCGATTCTCATACGGCTGGAAAACGCCAGCCGATTCTCCCGCGTCCACGTCGCGGCCACGAGGTACCTTCCGGAGTACCCCTTCTATCCAGACGTCGATGCGGTGCCCTACCCGGAGCCCTACCACGTGCGGGTGCCGCGCGCTCAGAGTCTTTACGTCGTTGGACGGGACATCGGTGACGAGTACCGCTACATCCTCGAGCGCAAGCAGGCCAGGAGGTTCCCGGGCAACATGCTGGAACGTACGACCCTCTTGCTGAACCCCTGGGATATCCAGACGACCCAGACCGGCCAGCAGGTCGCCGCCGCCGGAGGCGAGTACGAGCGACGCTCGAGTCGCGACAGGAGCGCGCGGGCACAGGGCCAGGACAGCCAGCCCGG
>JADFIM010000171.1 GCA_022566725.1 Planctomycetota bacterium | reverse complement strand
CCTTGGTGTCACGCAGCGCCCGGCCGCGGTCGTTCAGCGCCGAAATGAGTTGCGACACCACATAGGTGGGCATCTGGGCGTTGATCTCCCCGGCCAGCTCGATGAACTTCGTGCTGCGGCCGATCGACTTCGCCTTCCAGGTCAAATAGAACGGATCGATGGGGATGCAATGGCCGCCGAGGCCCGGCCCGGGGTAGAACGGCTGGAACCCAAACGGCTTGGTCGAGGCGGCCTGGATCACCTCCCAGATATCGATGTTCATATCGGCCAGCAGCATCTTCATTTCGTTGACCAGTGCGATATTGACCGCGCGGTAGATGTTTTCGAGCAGTTTCGCCGCTTCGGCAATTTCGGCTGAGGCAACGCGATGAACCTGGCTGACCAGATTGCTGTACAGCGCGACGGCCATCTCGGAACTGGGCTCGTCCACGCCGCCGACGAGCTTGGGGATCGAGCTGGTGGTGTGGTCGGTTCGCCCGGGGTCTTCGCGCTCGGGGCTGTAGGCAAGGAAGAAGTCTTCACCGCAGCGCAGGCCGGTGGCTTGAAGAATCGGCAACAGTTCGCCTCGGGTCGTGCCGGGGTAGGTCGTCGACTCAAGCACCACAAGCTGGCCTTTGCGCAGCATCGTGGCGATCATCTTGGTGCTGTCGAGCACAAAGCTGAGGTCTGGTTCGCGGTGCGGCCCCAATGGCGTGGGCACGCACATCAGCACAGCGTCGGCGGCCGCGAGGCTCTTGGGGCTTGAGGTCGCCTCGAACCTCTCCGACGCGGCCAGAGTCCTAGCCAGCTCTTCGCCGAGGTGGTGAAGATAGCTGCCGCCCTGCCGTAGCGTACTGATCTTGGTTGTATCGGTGTCAAACCCGATCGTGCGGAAGCCGGCGTTGTGCACCGCGCGCACCAGGGGCAGCCCCATATAGCCCAGACCGACCACGGCGATGGTTGCGGTCTTGGTGCGCAGACGATTTCTGAGTATCTCCGCTGGGGCCACCGGCATAGCAGTTGGGTTCGGCTTGGAACCGGAAGAACTGGTCATGAGCATTGTTCACAGAACCCTGTACATGATAGAGGGGTCAAGCGCGAGCAGTGACCCCGTACTGCCTACGGTCGCGAGGCCCAAAGCCGGCCGCGTGCATGAGGCGGGCTTGAGTGTTCAATCAGGCAATGCCCTAGATCAGGGAGTCGGGTTGCTCAAGAAGCTTCACGACCGTATTGAGAAAGCGAGCGCCCTCGGCCCCATCGACGACTCGGTGATCGCAGGCAAGGCTCAGAGGCATGATCTTGCCCGCGTAAAACATGCCGTCCTTGACGAGCACCCGCTCCTTGACCCGGCCGACGGCGAGTATAGCGACCTCGGGATAATTGATAATAGGCGTGGCGTACATCCCGCCGAAGCTGCCGACATTCGTGATGGTGAACGTCCCGCCGATGAGCTCTTCGCGCCCAATCGTGCGGTCGCGGCAGCGCCGTGCCACATCGGCGATGGCGTCGGCGAGTCGGGCGAGGCTGAGCTTGTCCGCATCGCGGATGACCGGAACCATTAGGCCATGCTCAGTGTCCACCGCGCAGCCGAGGTTGATCACGCCCTTGATGAGGATTTGCTGCTTCTCGTCATCGACGTTGGCGTTCACCGACGGATGGTGCTTCAAGGCCTTGCACACCGCGGTGATCACGATTGGAAGGAAGCTGAGCTTGCTGTCGGGTCCGGCATCGTACTCAGCCCGCCTAGAATCGAGGTTCGTCACGTCGGCTTCGTCGGTCACGGTGAAGTGGACGGCGGTCTTCACCGATCGCTCCAGCGCCTGGGCAATCTTTCGGCGGATCCCGCGGAACGGAATGCGTTGGACGACCCCGGTTTCGTCGGGGCGGGCGGCGGGCAGCGGCGGCGCGGCTTCGGGCTGTGATGGCATCACGGGGCCGGCCCCAGAGCCTCCGGCGAACGCATAGACGTCCGCAGCGGTGACGCGCCCCCCCCGGCCGGTGCCCGGCACTTGGTCGATATCGGCGCCTTGCTCGCGGGCGATGCGGCGGACCGCGGGCGTGGCCAGCGCCTTGCCCGGCACCGCGACGGCCTGCTCGTCAGTCCGGCCACGGGTGAGGCGATCGGAGACTGTCAGCCCGGTGTCCACCGATCCAACGACTGTGCCGGCGTCCGCGGACTCGCTTTGGGTCCGCCCGGTCTCCTGCGGAGCGCTGGTTGCGCCGGTTGAGCCATCAGCCGACTCGTAGGTCACCAGCACGCTCCCGACCGGGATGACATCGCCCTCCTTGCCGTGCAGTTGTTTGATCACGCCGGACCAAGGGCTGGGCACTTCGACCAGGGCCTTGTCGGTTTCCATCTCGGCCAGCGTCTGATGCTCTTGGACTTGATCGCCGCGCTTGATCTTCCAGCGGATCAGCTCGGCCTCGGCCACGCCTTCACCCAGGTCCGGGAGAATGAAATGAGACTTGTCAGCCGGTTGCGTGATGACCATGAGTCTTGTTCGCCGTTTCCAGCTCGGATCGCACCACAGAGGCACAGAGAGCACTGAGAGGGAATGAGCTAGAGGATTCGTCGGACGATCCCGTCCCGAAGTCTTGGCACGTTGAAGTTGATCAAGAGTCCAACACGTTTCTGAGCCAAACGCAGATAGGTTAGCAGTTGAGCTTCGTGGATGGGTATGATCCTTTCAACACACTTTAGTTCAACAATAACCTCATCTTCAATCAGAAAGTCAAGTCTGTAACCGGCATCCATGTGGCGACCCTTATACTCGATAGGCAGCTCTATTTGCCTCGCGAATCGTACTTGTGACCGCGTCAATTCGTCCGCCAGACACACTTCATATGCGGATTCGAGTAGGCCGGGACCAAGCGCCCGATGTACCTCGATCGCTGCACCGATAATCTTCTCCGTGAGTTCCTTGTGAAGGAATTGCCGATCGTCGTGCAACAAAGATCTCGTCGTCTCTGTGTCCTCTGTGTCTCTGTGGTGAACGAGCATGATGTCAATACGCGGCGACTTCTTGGATGGCTTTGCGGATGCGCTCGGCTTCCGGTAGGTATTCGAGTTCAAGCTTGTAATAGGGCATGACGGTGTCGAAGCCGGTCACGCGCTGGATCGGGGCCTCCAGGTACAGGAAGCAGTGCTCCATGATTCGGCTGGCGACTTCGGCGCCGAGGCCGGCGGTCTTGGGCGCTTCATGGACGATGACGGCCCGGCCGGTCTTCCTCACCGAGTTGACGATTGCCTCGGTGTCCAGCGGATAGATGGTCCGCAGGTCGATCAGCTCGATCGATTGGTCTGATTGTTCGATCGCGGTGACGCACTGGACGACCGGAGCGCCCCAGGAGATCACCGTGATCTCGTCGCCGGGAATCACCACTCTGGCCTTGCCGATGGGAACGGTGTATTCATCTTCGGGAACCTCCTGACGGAACGCGCGGTACAAGCGTTTGGGTTCGAAGAAGAGGATTGGATCGGGGTCGCGGATCGCGCTGATGAGCAGGCCCTTGGCGTCGTATGGTGTCGCGGGCACAACCACCTTGAGGCCGGGTTGATGCACGTAGAAGGCGGCTGGGCTGTCGCTGTGCAGCTCAGGCGCATGAATACCACCGCCCACGGGAACTCGCACGGTCATGGGCACCGTAAGAGCGCCTCTGGTTCGGGCCCGCATCCGAGCTGCATGGGTGCACAACTGGTCGTAAGCCGGGGCAAGGAATCCTTCGAATTGAATCTCCGGTACGGGGCGCAGCCCGGCCATGGCCAGGCCGATGGACGCGCCGATGATGCCCGACTCGGCCAGAGGGGTGTCCACGACCCGCTTTGGGCCGAACCTCTTGTGCAGGCCTTCGGTGACGCGGAACACGCCGCCGTTTATCCCCACATCTTCGCCCAGAACAATGACGCGATCGTCCTTCTCCATTTCCTGGATCAGAGCGAGGTTGATGGCTTGTACGAGAGTAAGGTTGGCCATTGTTGCTCGGCTTTGTAGGGTCCGCTCTGCGGACCAAACAAGTTTGCTTGTGCTCGACGGTCCGCACAGCGGACCCTACGGTTTTGTGACTGGCCGCTCCGATACGGTTTCCTCTATGTCTTGTTGTCGTGACGCCTCGATGCCTCCTTCGAGCTGTGTTGGGTCCTGGCCGAGGCTGGCGGTGCGCAGCGTTGCCCGCTGGATGCGCAGCTGATCGGGGAGCTGGGCGTACAAGAAGTCGAACATATCGGTGGTGCTTGGCGCGGCGATTTCCTCAGCCCGTTTGACGGCCGCGGCGACCTGCTCTTTGGCGTCGGCCTGCAAGGATCGTTCCTTCTCATCGTCCCATTGGTTGCGATCGACGAGGTACTTGCGCAGTCGAATCAGCGGATCTCGCTTCTTCCACATCTCGACTTCGGCGGAATCGCGGTAACGACGGGCATCGTCCGCGGTGGTATGGTCGCCCAAACGGTAGGTCACCGCCTCGATGAACGTGGGACGATGGCTGCGGCGAGCGAGTTCGGCCGCGTCGCGAACAACCTTGACCATCGCGAAAATGTCGTTGCCATCGCACTGCACGCACTCCATGCCGTAGGCCAGGCCGCGCTGAGCGATCGTCGGGGCGGAGCACTGGATCTTCGCCGGTACGGAGATGGCCCATCCATTGTTCTGACACACAAAGACGACGGGCAGATCGAGATTGGCGGCGAAGTTCAGCGCTTCGTGGCAGTCGCCTTCGCTGGTCGCCCCGTCCCCGAAGAACGTACAGGCGATGCGATCCTCGCCTCGGTACTTGGCGGCCCAGGCGAGGCCGACCGCGTGCAGCATCTGGGTTCCGATGGGGATGGCCTGCGGCGTCATGTACAGACCATCGGGGATCTGATTGCCGCGCTCGTCGCCCATCCAGTGCAGCAGGATGTAGTGCATGGGGAGCCCGTGCATGAACAGGGCGGCGTTCTCGCGATAGCACGGCACGAGCCAGTCGGTGCCCTTTGTGAGCGCATGGGCGGCGCCGATGGCGGCGGCCTCTTGCCCCTTGTTCTGCGGGAACGTGCCCATGCGCCCGGAGCGCTGCAGCTTGAACGCGATCTCGTCGAGTTCGCGGCAAGTGACCATGTGCTCGTACAGCGCGACGACCTCCTCGTCGGAGATGAGACCCTTTCCGAGTTTGGCGTCAAAGCCGCCGTCCTCGTCCAGGATCTGGACGAACTCGACTTTGGCTTCGTAGACGGTTCTGCGTGGCATGTCCGCGTACTCCTTCGCGGTTGGGTCCGTGTGTCGGCGGGTGCGCCGGACGATGTCAGTGTACCCGTCTGTCAGGCGCTCGGTGCCGACTGGTGCGAGGCGGCCGCCGTGTCGCCGGGGAACTGCTTGACGCCGCTGCTTATGGGCGTCTTGCCCTTGCCCATCGCGACCGGGGAGCGCTCGGGGACGATGAATCCTCGGTCGGGCAGGCTGTCGATGAAGGCGACGACCGAGGCGGCCGTGCTTCGCATTGAGGCGTCCGAGTTCTCGTAGATCCGACGGATGTTGCGGTGGAACTCTTCCTCGACGAGATTGAAGAAGTGCATCGCGGCGGCGCGGTCGCGATCGAACTCCAGGCCGTCAACCCCTCGACGAATGTCACGGTCCAGCTTGGCCAGCGTGCAGGCGTAGCCATGAATCCAGATCGCGTTGTCGGCGAGGCGCGCCTGCACGGCCTGGTATTCGAGGATCTTCTCCTTGTAGAGCCTTGAGGCCTGCTTAAAGTGGTGGCTGTGCTCGCGAATCAGGATGCAGAGTCGCTTGGCCTGCGGGGCCAGGGACGAATGAACCCGATTCAGCCGCGGCGCCTTGCGCCGCACGCCCAGGTACAACTCGATCATGAGCGGGATTGCAGCCTTGGCGATGTGAGGCCGGAGCATGTTCCGGGAGATCCGGGCCATGTTCCCGATCACGCCCTGGTCGGCGTCCCATCCGACGGCGTTCTGGATACCGAGCATCTGCTCGGCCAGCTGCTTGGCGCCGTAGGCGAAGATGAACGACTGCATCACCTCGTTGGCGCCCTCGACAATGAGGTTGATGCGGCTGTCGCGGAAGATGCGTTCCAGTTCGTTTTCGGTCATATACCCTTCGCCGCCCATGATCTGCATCGCGTCGTTGACGACGCGCCAGCCCAGTTCGGAGCAGAAGACCTTGCAGATGGCCGTCTCCACCATGATGTCCTCGTCGTTGCGGTCGAGGAAGCCGGTGGTGGCGTACAGGACGGCGTCGCAGGCGTAGCAGTACGCGGCCATCCGGGCCAGCATCGCTCTGACAAGCTCG
>JADFIM010000170.1 GCA_022566725.1 Planctomycetota bacterium | reverse complement strand
CAATCAAACACCAACAGGCTCGCAGCACGGTGCCGGGGGCGACCAGCGTGTCGCCCCGCCTGGCATCCGCCCCGCGCGCGTGAACGGCCCGGCCCCGTTGGATCGAGTCAACGGTGAATCGAACGGGATCGCCGCGATCGCTTTGCTCATGGGGGATGACCGTATCCACATCGTCGGGCAGCGGTGCGCCGGTGGCGATGGCCACACAATGCCCCCAGGGCACAGATACATCAGCCGGCTGCCCCGCGTGGATGGTCGCTTGCACCGCAAAAGCCTCGACCCGCCCGACCTCCTCGGCCCGCAACGCATAGCCGTCCATTTGCGCGCGATCGAACGGCGGCAAATCGCGATCGGCGATGATCGGCTCGCCGAGCACACGTCCGCCGGCCGCGGACAGCTCGACACGCGTCGTTCGCCCCAGCGGTTCGATTCCCCGCAGCGCCCGGCTCAGGGCGTCGGCATAATCCGGCAGCGTGGTCATGGCCGCCCGGCATCGCCCGGCGACTCGCTCATCGGCGCGAAGAAGCGCGTGAGCTGATCCAGACAAGCCGATCGAGCCGCGGCGCCAGAGAACAGGTGATCAGCCTGCGCGACCAGCAGGTGCTCAACCTTGTGGCGGGCAAGCTCGACAGCCCGGCGATACGCCAGCGACGCCTCGGGCCCGACGATCCGATCGGCAGCGCCGTGCATGATGAGCGTTGGCCGATCATGGACGACGAGATCTTCGATCGGGGTGAGCGAGGCGAGGTCGCCCCGAAGCTGCCCGGCCGGCTCGTGGTTGGTCTCGCCCGCCTGTTTCTCGGTGACCTGGTCAACCGTCATCGGTGCGAGCAGGCACAGTCGCGCGATCTGATCGGTGCGCCGGGAGAGGCAGGCAGCGATGAGGCCGCCCAGGGAATACCCCAGCACGCCGATGCGATTGAGGTCCAGCTCGTCGCGAAGCGCCACCCACCGAAAGACTGCCGATGCGGCATCGACGGACCCGACACCGCCTTGCAAGCCGCAGGAGTCGGTGGCGTCTTTGCCGATCGTCGCCACCGCAAGCCCCGCCTCGACCAGCGCATCAGTGATCTGATCAAACAGCTCAGCGGTCTGGGCCGTCAACGCTCCCAAGCCGTGACACAGCAGCACCGCTGCCAACGGCTGATCACCGTCTGACGGCTCGGGCCGCTGAAGCGTGGCCCCAACGGAGGCGCCGTTCAGCGCGACCGCGAATTCCTCGTGAGTGCTCATCGTCGCCCATCATACCTGGTGATCGCCCTGGTCCGGGAGAGCCGGGTCCAAAAAGGTCACGTCGAAGCATACGCAGCGGTGAACCGTCATCTTTCGATCATTCCGTCAACGCGGATCATAAGCGCTGTCGTCATCGGACAGGAAGCCGTTTTGGGGATAACCCATGACGTCTTCGAGCAGCGATTCAGTGGCCAGGGCGCCCGCGTACGGCTTCCCAACGGAATCGACGTGCCCGTCAAGATATGCCACGTTCGTAGACCGCTGGTGGCGGAAGGCTTGGCCGCCGGCGTAGATCACATCGAGCGCGTATCCCTCGCTGTTCATCGGTGCTCGCATGAACTTGTTGGTCCCGCCGGGCTGGCCGCCGTCGCCGAACATCGCCGTCTGCACGGTGCGTCGATGCTGGCCGAGCGGGACGCCCCACCGCAGGTCTTCCCATCCGGGCGTCGCCGGCGTGCCTTCGGCGCCGATGAAGCTGGTGTTGTAGTTGTAGCCGGTGAACGGATCGGCGAAGTTCGTCTCTCCCTGGTAGTCGGGGCATTGCTGCACCTGGCCAGGGTCGTTGCTGAACCCCCACAGCGGCCCAGGCGAAATCAGCTCACCGGCGAAGGTCGTCACCCAATCCCAGGCCACCTGGATCCCGCCGTCCTCGTAACGAATAGCCGCAGGGTACACGGTGTACACCATCGTGTAGGCGTGGGCCGCAATCGCCATCTGCCTCAGGTTCGACCGGCATTGCGTGCTGCGACCAGCCGCGGAGACGATCGAGAGCGTCGGCAGCAGCAACCCCAGCAGCAACGCCAGCGCCGCGACCACCACCATCAACTCGACTATGGTCAGGGCGCGGTGCGCCGGCGACGCACTCATCAGCCCCAACTCGCCAGGAGGATGAGCAGGTCGAGGATGCCCACCGTGCCGTCGCCGTCCAAATCAGCCGGGCAAGGCTCGGGCGGATCAGGACAAGGCCCCCACGCGGCGAGCAATATCAACAGATCAACAATGCCCACGATGCCGTCCTGATTGAGGTCCGCGGGGTTGACTTCGGGGGCTACGTCACTGAAGGCGTCGATTTCGACGGCCGGGGTCGTCGCGGGATCGCCGGGATTCGTTATTCGCACATAACTGATTGCCTCCAGCCCGACGATGGATAGGTCGATTCCCGCTCCACCACCGGAGCCGGCATACAGCTCGACGACCTCGTCGTTGTTCAGAAACATGAAGTCATCGAGCGTGAGGCTTCCGTTGACGGGGAGGGTGAAATCGGTGGGGGACGAACCGGGCTTCTCGTCGTAGGGCCCCGCGTCGAGATAACCGATTGTCGGAAACAGGCCATCTCGCTTGATGTCTTGGATCAGGAACCAGGTGACACCATCGACACTGACTTCCACGGTGCCGCCATCATTGCCGAAGACGCCGCCGACGATGCCGTTGGGCCAGGCGTCGTCGATGAAGCCGGTATTGCCGAAGATCAGCAGGTCGATGCCGAAGGGGTTCGCCGGATCATCGGTGACGGGGGTGTTGAACTGCACGACCAAGTGACCGTCAGCTCCGATCGAGAGGATCTCATTGGGCAGAAACGGCGGATTGAACGCGCTCACCACCGCTGGGAACACGCCTTCGCCGGTGAACCGCTCCGGCGGTCCCAAGGAGGTCTTGGGGTCGGTGTATCCGCGGGCGGCATTCGAGCCCTCGTCATAGGAGACCCATTCATCGGCGAAGGGATCGTCACCAGCCTGGGTCGGCGAGTTGCCGGCCGCGGCCGCAGCCGCGGCGGCCACGCAAATACCGAGGCGTCGATTCCTCATATCAGCTACTCCTTCAGTTCGTACCGAACCGCGCCCAACGGTTCCCGACACGTGGAGTGTTGCCTTGGAGCGCACGGTTCAGGACGCCAATGGCGCCGGCGGGAACGGACCGGAACCCAAGGGCACACGCCCTACACGCGAGGGCAACGCCTGTCGTCTGCGGCAGGTCTTCCGGCTTCGGGTCGATTGCCCCCGCCTTCCCGTCGGTGCCCCTTGCAGGCCCGACAGTGGCTTCGTAGGAGACAAGATGCTGATCGAGGCGATCAGCGGCCCGTCACGGCGGCGCGTCCGCGGCGGATTTTCACCGCCTTCCCTTTTCGTCCCCCCAGCCCAAGCCCCGGGGTGGACACCGTAGACGTCCGGGAATGTACAACAGGAACCGCCCGCCACGCAAATGCGTATTGCCTGTGTGTAACAATTCGTTGACACTGCAGCCGGCCCCGGCTAGGTTCAACGGGTTGGGGGAGCCTTGATTCGCTGGTGTGTAGCACAGGGGACGGTCGGACCGTCGCCCAACCCTCCCATAGCGAGTCCAGGGCAAGGTAGGAGTCGATCCCGATGATGATTCGCGCGTGTTCTCGCCACGGACTTGTCGCGCTGGGCGTGGTCTTGACGATGCTGGCCCCGGTTTGGGCGCAGGACGATGATCCGGCGCAGCTGCTGGAGGATTTCGTCCACTACACGCACATCGCCAAGCCGGACCTGGCCGCGGCGTTCGCCCAGCGCCTCATTGAATCGGGGATCACTGACGCCCAGCTCGCGGAGCTGCTCGACGAAGGCAAGACCACACGCGAGCGCTTCGAAGCGGCCCTTGGTCAGGCACACCGCATGCCCCAACTGGAACACCTCGCCGCCGAGCTGGATCGGCGGGTGCATAACGGTCGGCTCGACCTGGCCCGCGACTCGAATCGCATCGAGGCCGCGATCTCGATGCTGACCGGTACGCAGCGAATGAAGATGTTGGGCCGGCAGCTTCTGGTCGGAGCTGGTGAATACGCCGTGCCCAGCTTGCTGCGGGTGATGACCGAAGGGCAAAACGAGCGGGCACGGTCTGCTGTGGGCGACATGATCATCATGATCGGCCGGCAGGCCGTCACACCGCTGTGCGAAGCGTTGGCTCATCTGGATGCGGACAATCAGCGCTACGTCTGCGGCCTGCTGGGTGAGATCGGCCATCCCCACGCTGCTCCCTATTTGATGGAGCTTGCCGAAGACGCCTCGGCGGCGGCGGCGATCCGCGAGGCTGCCGCGCGGGCATTTCGGCGGGTGGGCGGTGTCAATGGTGGCCTCGCCGTGGTGTACACCAAGCTCGCCCAACAATACTTCAACGAATCCGAGTCGCTGATTGCGTTTCCCTATGAAGCGACGAACAACGTCTGGTCATACGATCCGTTCACCGGGCTCCAAGCAACGCCCGTGGCCACAGAGATCTTCAGCGAAGTGATGGCCATGCGGGCGGCGAGCAAGGCGCTTCAGATTGACGCCGGCCATGCGCCGGCTTTGAGCCTCTTCGTCGCGGCGAATCTTAGGAGAGCTAACGCGCTGCCCCCCGGTGCGGGCGACCCCATCTTCGGCGAGAATCGCTACAGTCCCGCGTTCTACGCCACGGTCTACGGGACCCGGGTCTGCCTGGATGTTCTGGGGATCGGGATCGACCGCCTGGACACTCCGCTCGTCCGCGATGCGATTGGGGCCCTGTCCCAAACCACCGGTGGTGCGAACCTGTTTGGGGGCCTGGCCGGTCGCCAGCCTCTTCTGGAAGCATTGCAATACCCCGATCGCCGAGTGCGGTACGAGGCTGCGCTCACCCTCGGCCGGGCGCTGCCGCGCCAACGGTTCCCCGGCGATGTCACCGTGGTGCCGCTGCTCGCCTCAGCCGTGCGCACGGGCGACGAAAGCTATGCGGTCATCATTGGGGGTGATGAAGAGGAGCGCCGCGTCAATGCGAGTCGCCTGAGCGATCTGGGGTTCACGATCGTCGCTTCGGGCCCGCGGCTTCCCGATGTGATGACGCCGATCGGTCAGTCGGTGGGGGTGGATCTCGTGGTCATGAACGTCGCCGGCGCTGAAGCGGCGATCCAAGGCGTTGGCCAGTTGCGGGTGTTTACCAAGACTGCGGCCGTGCCCGTGCTTCTCGTGGCCACATCGGGGGACATAGCACGCCTCAGACGAGAGTTCCGCGATGACATCCGGGTCAAGATATCACGGGCGAGGGTCTCTGAGGATGCGTTCGCCGAATTGATTGACGAGGTCATGTTGCGCGCGGCCGGCGGTCGCATGACGGAGGCTCAAGCCGAAGCCTACGCCATCGATTCGATCATGACCCTGCGCGACATCGCCATCTCAGGCAGTCGGGCCTACGCCATCGCCGATGCCGAGTCGACCCTCATCCAGGCGCATGACGCCCGCCGCGGTGGGGTCCGCCTGGCCGTCGCCGACATCCTCGCCCTCATCGACAGCGACCGGGCCCAGCGCACGCTCTTCGACGCCGCGCTGGCAGCGACCGGAGACGAGCAGGTCGAGCTGCTGAAGCGCGTGGCGGACTCCGTCAAGCGCTTCGGCGACCGCAGTGAGCAGCGCCATATCGACCAGTTGCTGGAGCTGATCACCAACTCCGGGGGCCGCACCGCCGAGGCCGCCGCCCGAGTTCACGGCGCGCTCGACCTGCCGTCCGCCACGGCCATCCGGTTGATTCCACGCTGAGCAAATAGCCGGCGGGCTACGCCCGCCGGGGCCGCGACGCGTAGCGTCCCGGCTACGGCCTGCGGCGCGCGTTGTCCGATCGCACGGGCCGTGATACCGTTGGTTCTGCAGCGCCACCCTAGCTCAGTCGGTAGAGCGGTGCTTTCGTAAAGCACAGGTCGCGGGTTCGAGTCCCGCGGGTGGCTTTGGGTACCCGCGGTCACCTCGCCTCGCCAAGAAGATGTGTGATCGGCGCATTTTTTCATTGCCCGGCACCAGCCGGTGAGTAATGTGGACGCCGGCACCGGAACCTCCCCTGCGGCTCGGGGCGGGCTGGCAGCAGGTCAGCAGGACAAGCGATGATTTGGTGATTATCTCAGAACTGGTGGCACGGCCGTCCCGGCCGTGAGACGAACGCACGGGCGGGACGCCAGCGCCGCTGGAACTGAGGTATTGAGATAGTTTCTTAGCGCGGTTTCACTCGAGCTGTAGTGGATAGCCGGCGGGCTACGCCCGCCGGTGCCGGGACGCGTAGCGTCCCGGCTAG
>JADFIM010000015.1 GCA_022566725.1 Planctomycetota bacterium | reverse complement strand
TATGAATTGTTCGAGCTTCAACTAACAAACGCGATCGAAGGATTCCGCTTCCGGATGTTTCTCGCCCCGATCGGGGGGCGGTTCGGTCCGCATCAGCGAATTCCCCAGATGGCTGAGCGGGTTCGTTTCAACAGCTATGAGGATTACGCGAACTACCTGAAGCGCCTCGAACAAGTGCCGCAGGTAGTTAGCAGCACAATCAAGCTGCTTCGTGTGGGCCTCGAAGAAGGCCGCACCCCTCCGCAGGTCACCATGCTCGCCGTGCCTCAGCAGATCAAGACGATTGTCGTCCGCGGCCTTGTCGATTTGGCGGCCCCGTTTGATCGGATGCCGGCGTTCATCACCGAGCAACAGCAGCAGGAGCTGCGACGTCGCTTCGACGATCAGGCGTTCCCTGCTGTGCTGACAGCGATGCGCCAGCTCGGCCAGTTTGTAGCCGAGGAATACGTGCCGGCCTGTCGCCGGACGATCGCCGCAATCGATCTGCCTGATGGGGACGCGTATTACGCCTATCAGCTGCGCGTGATGACCACGACGGACATGACACCTCGCGAGATTCACGAGTTGGGCTTGGGCGAGGTGGCGCGCATCCGTGCCGAGATGATGAAGGTCATCCGCGAGAGCGACTTCTTGACGAAGTTCCCTGCCCTGGGCGACGTTGAGGCAGATGAGCTGTTCAAGGAGTTCGTTGGATACCTCAGAACCGATTCCCGCTTCTACCACACGACGGCGGAAGATCTGCTCGCCGGCTATCGTGACATCTGCAAGCAGGTTGATGCCGGGCTTCCCAAATTATTCAATACGCTGCCGAGGCTGCCTTACGGTGTCCGGGCGGTGCCGGCGTTTATGGCTCCCGACCAGACCACTGCGTACTACCGGCGCGGGGATATCCGTAATGCCGAGCCGGGGTGGTTCTACGCCAATACCCATGGCCTCGATCAGCGGCCCAAGTACGAAATGATTCCGCTGGCGTTGCACGAAGCGGTGCCGGGGCATCATCTCCAGATCGCCCTGGCCCAGGAACTACAGGGCCTGCCGGAGTTCAGAAAGGATTCGTACATCACGGCCTTCGGCGAGGGCTGGGCCTTGTACGCCGAGCGGCTGGGACTGGAGATGGGGCTGTACGAAGATCCCTACGACAACTTCGGCCGATTGCTCTATGAGATGTGGCGGGCGTGTCGGCTTGTCGTCGATCCCGGGATGCACGCCTTCGGGTGGTCACGCGATCAGGCGATCCAGTTCATGCTGGATAACACCGCGCTGTCTAAGTTGAATATCGAGACTGAGATCGATCGTTACATCAGTTGGCCTGGGCAGGCGTGCGCATACAAGATCGGCGAGCTGAAGATCCGCCAGCTGCGGCAGCAGGCCGAGGAGGCACTGGGTGAGCGATTCGACCGCCGGGCGTTCCACGATATTGTGCTCGGCGCGGGCGCGCTGCCGTTGACGGTCCTGCAACGTCGCGTGGAGTACTGGATCAACTCGCTTCGAATCAAGATGTACGACTGACCGCGTCCACCGGTACTGCGTTGAGGGAGTATCTCGTGAGGACGATTCGAAGTCTGGTCTCGCTTTGCACCACGACCGCATTACATGCGTTGGCGCTGGGTGTCTTGGTTGTTATTCCCACCGCGCACGCGCAAACGCGGCCGGAGTCGCAGGAAGATGCGTCGCGCCCGGATGAAGTTGCGAAGGCGATCGAGCGGGGCGTCAAACTCCTCATCGAAATGCAAGAGGGGAAGAAAGAGGCGGAGTGGCCCTATGAGGGGGTCTATCGCGTCCATGGAGAGATCCCGATCGGCTACCGGGTTGGTGGGTCTGGGATTGCCGCGTTGGCGTTGGTGCAGGCTCGGGGCTACCCCGGCGATGAGCGACGTCAGCAAGCCGTCAGCCGAGCGACCGAGTTTATCGTACACAGCGTCGATCATCCATTGATGGCTCACCAGTTCGAGGCACGATATGACGTGCGCGGTTGGGGATACACCTACGGTCTGACTTATTTGCTCGCACTGCGCAAGCTCCACTACATGCCGGACGGTCTGGAGGAGGACATCGGCCACGCGATTCGGTTCTTCATCGCTGGTCTAGAGGCTACGGCGATCCCCGAGCGGGGGGGTTGGAACTATTCACGACCGGCGGGCTTCAACAACCCCGCTCGCCAAGCACCGTTCATGACCGGGCCGTCCCTGCAAGCGCTGTTCGAGGCGGCGCAACAGGGATACGAGGTCGATCCAGAGATCGTCGAAGCCGGCCTCAATGCGCTGCAAAGGGCCAGGACACCCACGGGGTCCTTTGTGTACGCCGGTGATCAAGGAGATAGCAGCAAGGTGCCGGTGCCGGGTTCCGTCGGGCGGATGCTGGTGGCCGAGGTCACACTTTATCTGGCGGGTCGTTCCACGATCGAGCGTATCCGGGGGGCGATTGACGCCTTTGTGGTGCACTGGCGTTGGCTGGATGACCGTCGGGCGAAGCGGGGGACGCACGCCTCGCCATACGGGATCGCACCGTACTACTTTCATTTCGCGCCCTACTACGCGGCCCAGGCGGTCGAGCTTCTGCCGGAGCACGATCGTGGTGAGTACCGCCGCCGGATCAATGAGTTGCTGTTCTCGGTGCAGTTGGATGACGGATCGTGGAACGATCGCGTCTTCGCTCGATCAGCAAACTACGGCACTTCGATGGCGATGCTGGCCCTCTTGATGCCCAACGCGTCTTCACCGGCACGGTGGTCAGTCGAAGCGGCACCATGACGCCAGCCTGTCGTACGCGGCGCGACCATACGCTACGTCTAAGGGCTAAGAGAGCGGCATGGACGTCGAGACTGGGTTCGCGGGGTAGATCGAGGCTCTTCAGGCAGCGTCCAGCAGGCGGTTGATCAGCGCATTGACGAAGGCGAACCGCGAACCGGCGAATGCGTCTGCGGTACCCTGGGCGGCCTCTCGCCGAGCAAGCTCAAGCTTGTCAGCGATGGCCTGCAGTTGTTGCGGCGCCTCATCGGTCCTGCGTTCCATGAGCGCCTGGATCTTCTCAAGCTCCTCGTGATCGAGCCAGAGGCTATCACAGCCCTCACATCGATCGACGTAGATTCCGCTATCGGCGCCGTAGTTGAGCACGTTCATCGGCTCTCCACATCCGGGGCAGCAATGCATTCGCTTTGTCTGGGGCTGCGGCACGCCGAAGATCGGCTTGCGCTGGGTCAGCATGTCCTTGAGTTCGACGTCGAATTGCTCCTGGCGGGTGCGGACCACGTGCGCGAGTTCGGCGCCGCCGATGAACTCCCCACCGCACGATTCGCAGGTGTGGATCGGCACACCTTCGTACTTCATCCCCTGCATCGTTGACGAGCATTGTGGACATTGCATTGCTGATCCCCTCTCCTCGGACATGAGGGTATCGGCTGAACGTGGCTGCGATTGAGTACGCCGGCGATGAACAGCCGCGAAAGTGGAGCGGATATGCGGTCTGGATAAGTCGAGTAGGAATCCAAGCGGCCGGGGGCCGGCCTGGGGCAAGTCCAATCAGAACCCGTTTATGACGAACGGATTGGTTCGTCTCTCCTGACCGATGGTGGTGCTTGGCCCGTGGCCGGGATAAATGGTCATCTCGTCCGGCAGGCTCATGAGCACGTGGTGGATAGTGTGGCGAAAGGCGTTGGGATCTGAACCGGGAAAGTCGATCCGCCCCATCGAGCCGGCAAAGAGCGTGTCGCCGACGATCGCTTGCCTTGATTCGTCGTGGACGTAGAGCACCCCGCCGGGGCTGTGGCCGGGGGCATGCACGACTCGCCAGGTCGTGCCGTTGAGATCCAGCGTGTCGCCGTGGGCCAGGTAATGGTCGGGTTCCGTAACTGTGATCGGCATACCCATCATCGCGGAGAGGTTGAGCGTCGGATTGGCACAATGGCCCGCTTCAGCGCTGTGCACGTAGACGGGTATTCGCCCAAAGCGCGTCAGCGCCATATCGACGCCCGCGATGTGGTCCGGGTGGGTATGGGTCAGCAGCAGAGCCATCGGCTTCAATCCGCGCCGCACAACGTCATCGAGCATTGCCGCGGGTTCGAAGCCGCAATCGACCAGCCAGCACTCGGTCTGATCGGGTGTCGTGACCACAAAGCAGTTGGTCTGAAACTCACCGAGCACATACGTTGTAATACTGGGACTGGGCATCCGGTCAATTCCTGGTTCCAATATACACGCCCGCTACGGTGCTGTCGGATACGGTACAGGACCGACAGAGTCCTGGCAGGGGGGCATTGATGCTCCTTCGCCGAGTTGATGAGATGGAGGGCATGCCGACGCTGACGCGGGTCACTTCCCCATCGGCTGGCGCGTTCGCGGTAGGTATGCCGATCCTCTACACTACCGGCTCCAATGTGGGCAGACGCCATCCATGAGTGACAAACGGGCATTGCATAGCGTTACCAGGCGGTGCGGATGGGGTGGCTTGGGCGCGTTGGCCGCGGGCGCGGTCATCGGCTGTAGCACGATGGGGCAGGATCTCAGCGCGCTGGGCGAGTCGATAATGCCGGTCAACCCTGACAAGGCGGTCAGGCTGATGGTGGATCCGCACGACCCGGACAATCGGCGCCGCGGCACGGTGTTGATCGCAAATTCCTCGTTCGGTGGTGCGGACGCATATCTAGCCATGTATCGCGACCGGGTCGAGAACGAGCGCGATCCGCTGGTCAAGGCGGCGTCGATAAGCGCGCTGGGGCGCTATGGCGGGCCCGAGGACGCCCCGCGCATTGCTGGCGGCCTTGGCGATGAGCAGGAGCTTCAGGTTCGATGGGAGGCGGCCAAAGCCCTTCAGCGGATTCACAACCCGGCGGTCGTCTCGCCTCTGCTGCAAACGCTGGGCGACGAGGGCGAGCAGCCCGACATCCGTGTCGCCACCGCTGTGGCGCTTGGACAATATCCTCAGGATCGCGTCTTTCAGGGCCTCGTTGGGGCGCTGGATGCGCTGGAGCTGTCGGTCAATCTGGCCGCTCAGCAATCGCTGGTGACGCTGACCGGCGAGAATTTTGGGCTCGATCCGCGAGCGTGGCTGCGTTGGTACAACGCCGTCGATAACCAGTTTGCGGGCCAACGGGAATACCTGTACCCGACATACCAGCGGCGCCGGACCTGGATGGAGAAGCTGGCCTTCTGGTCGGGCAAGACATTCGAGCAACCGGGCCCGCCGGCCGGCTTGCGCCCAACATCTCAACGCCGGACTTATCCGGATGACGACTCGGCAGCAGATGAAACAGGCGGCTGACACGTCGCGGCAGCGAGAGCCGACTGCCCCGATTGCATCGGGGTTCATGCGGGCGCTGCGCTTTGACGGCGCTGCCCCGGCTCTTGTCACCAATCATCCGCAGCCCCAGCCGCAGCCCGGCGAGGCGCTTGTTCGCACCATCAAGGCCGCCGTCAGCGCCATTGACATCGAGCTGTGCAGGGGACTGTTGGAGTTCTCGGGCACGCTGGGTCACGAGTTCGCAGGTGTCGTGGAGGTGATCAACGGCGAGATCGGGGCCGATCTCGTCGGCACACGCATCGTCGGCTCGGTGGAGGCCGTGTGCGGTCGTTGTGACATGTGTCAGGCGGGCTTGAAGAGTCACTGCCGGCAACGAACGGTGCTCGGCATGCAGGGGCGTGATGGATGCCTGGCTGATTGGTTCGTGCTGCCCGTGAACAACCTGGTGGTGGTGCCCGATTCGATTGATAATGATCAGGCGGTGTTCGTCGAGTCCCTGGCTTCGGCAATCCAGGCGGCTCGGCAGCTCACCATCGAGGGCAAGCCGTACATCACTGTGCTCGGTGACGGAGCATTGGGGTTGATCATGGTCCAGGTGATGGCCAGGCTCAACGCCTCCGTTCGATTGATCGGCCGGTACTCCGAGAACCTGGCGCTGTGCGAGAAGTGGCAGATAAAGCACCGCCACGTGGACGACATCGGCCGGCGCGCGGACCAGGATATCGTGGTGGACTGCACCGGCTCACCGACCGGGCTGGAGCTGGCGATGCAACTGGTGCGGCCCCGCGGCACGATTGTGCTCAAGACCATGTTTGCTTGCCAGCCGAGTCCGGCGGCCCAGACCGACCTCACGACGGTAGTGATGAAGGAGCTTTCCCTGCTCGGCTCACGGTCCGGGCCGATCGGGGAGGCCGTGTCCATGCTCGCTCGCGGTGAGATCGACGTGGTGAGCCTCATCGGCAAACGCATGAGCCTCAATGACGGGCCGGCCGTTCTGCAGGCGGCAAGCCGACCGGGGATGCTCAAGGTGCTGGTCGATATCTGATTGGAGGCGCTTCGCGCGGTGGGCGGTGAGCCTGTTGCTACAATCGCCCACGTTTGAGTGCCCGCCCGCCCAACACCGACGATGAATCTCATATTGAGACCTCGTCCGCGGTCGAGCCGGACGATCCGCCGGTGGGGGCGATCGCCGTCGGTGAAACTGAAGCGCTTATCAGCAGCGAG
Source organism: Planctomycetota bacterium (assembly GCA_022566725.1). Lineage (GTDB taxonomy): Bacteria > Planctomycetota > Phycisphaerae > Phycisphaerales > SM1A02 > JADFFQ01. The sequence goes on along the minus strand of JADFIM010000015.1, from coordinate 15,423 downwards.
GGAGAGATCCGCTCCGGGAAGCTCGCGGGCAAGTCGATGTGGGCGGCGATCTGGATTCTCGCGCTGCCGGTGCTGCTCCAACAAACGATGGCCGCATGCGTCGGGCTGGCCGACAAGATCATGGCGGGAGGTCTGCCCGACCCGATCGTCGTGGCTGCTCTGGATGGGCTCGGCATCGGCGCCTATGTCGGGTGGTTCATCGGGATTGCCATGACGGGTCTGGGGATCGGCGGCCAGGCGTTGATCGCCCGGGCTATCGGGGCCGGCGAGTTGCGCCAGAGCCGGCGGGCACTGGGGCAGGCGATGACGCTCTCGGTGTTCTGGGGCGCCCTGGTTGGGGTAGGTCTCTGGTTGGCGGGTCCGCCGCTGGGGGCGATGTGCAAATTGTCGCCCGACGCCGCGCGGTTTTGCACGCAGTACATCCGGATACTCGCGTATGCCATGCCGCTGACGGGCATCATGATGGTCGGCGCGATGTGCCTGCACGGAGCGGGCGAAACCACCAAGCCTTCCGCCATCGCCATTGCGGTCAACGTGCTCAACATCCTTCTTTCCTGGGCGCTCTCCGGCGCCGACCTCCGCTTCGGCGAGTTTCTATTCGAGAACCCGTTCGGCTTCGATCTGCACGTCATCGGGATCGCCGTCGGCACAGCGGTCAGCTACGGCCTGGGCGCGGCATTGACGCTCTGGGTGCTGCTGGTTGGTGTAAAGGACATGCGACTCGACGCCGCCGAGCTGCCGTTGGATCCACCGGTGATCAAGCGCATCGTCCGCATCGGCGTGCCGAACTTCTGCGAAGGGATCTCGATGTGGGCGGTGAACATCTTCGTGCTGATGTTCATCGGCCGGATTGCGGCGACTGCGGCCAACGGCGAAGGCCTACAAGGCGCCCACATCATCGCCATCCAGTGGGAAGCGTTCAGCTTCATGCCCGGCTTTGCCATCGGCACGGCCGCCGGGGCCCTCGCCGGACAGTACCTCGGTGCGAAGAACCCCCACATGGCTCAGCGCGCGATCCTGGCCTGCACCGGCCTGGCCATGCTCGTCATGGGGCTGGTGGGGGTGCTGTTTATCTTCGGTGGTGCGTGGCTGACGCGCGTCGTCAGTACGCAGGAGATTCACCTTGAGAATGCGCCCGACCTGCTTCTGATCTGTGGCGTGATGCAGGTCTTTTTTGCGATCACCATGGTGTTGCGCCAGGGGCTGCGCGGCGTGGGCGACACCACCTGGACGTTCATCATCACGACAATCTCCAGCTACGGTGTGCGCCTGCCTGCGGCGTATCTGTTCGGCGTGACGCTGGGATACGGTCTCAAGGGCGTCTGGATCGGTCTGTGCGGCGAGTTCGCCGTGCGGGCAGCGTTGTTCTCAGCCCGCTTCTTCCACGGCGGCTGGAAGCGGATCAAGGTGTAGCGATCAGCGTTCAGCTTTCCTATAGCCCCGGGCTCTGCCCGGGGGCTGCATCGCGAGCCGGGTCCGCCGCGGCGGACCGGCCCGGTGGACCCCCGCATACCATGTGCATCCGAAACCGGCGCGAAAGAACGCAACCAGCGCGCGGCGACACGCCGCGGCTCGGAGACCTGTGCAACGGTCTATGGAAAGCCGGCGATGGCATCGCCGGTTTGTCTATACGGTGAGATCACGAAATCTCCGGGCGAACGGCGAAGGACCGCGACTACCGGTCGCGGCTTTACACGGAGGAGGGGACGGAGACGGGCTCACGCGCCGATGGCGAGGCGATCAGCGAGCACCGTGGGCAGGCCGGCCTGCTGCGTGGCCAGCTGCGCCGCGTCGATGTCGTAGTCCCTGCGATGCACCGTGAACGTGCGCTGGTCAAGATCGAGCACTGCGAAGCTGGCGCGCGGGTCGGCATCGCGCGGTTGTCCGACGGAGCCGGGGTTGCAGATGTACCGCCGATTCTGAGCAAGCGCGATCGGTTCACCGTCCGGCGTCACATACGCAACCACGTCGCGTGCTGTGAGCTGCCCCTTGGAATCATCGGATGGGGGGGCCTCAAAGACCATGGGAACATGTGTGTGCCCGAGCAGGCAGATAGGCGTGTTGACCCCGCCGAAGGCGATCGCGGCAATGTGCGTATCGTAGACATAATCGGTCGCGGCGGTGACGGGGCAATCGTGGACGCACATCACCGACTCATGGGGATGTTCAATCTCCCGCAGCCGGCACAGGGCGTCCAGATGCAGCGGCCCCAGCACCCCGCGAGACCAGGCGATCGCCACCTTTGCCGGCCCGTTGAATTCCTCTTCGAGCTGGGGGTTGATCACCGCGTCATCGTGGTTGCCGCGAATGGCCGTCGAGCAGCACTTGATCACCAGGTCGATGCACCGATCGGGGAACGGCCCGTAGCCGACGACATCGCCGAGGCAGATGATCTTGGAAATCCCCATTCGGGCGATTTCGGCCAGCACCGCCTCCAGGGCATGGAGGTTGCCGTGAATGTCGGAAATGACGGCGTAGCGGCGCATCGTTCGGCCCCTGGGCTCGGTGATCTTGCCGTGGGATACGGCAGCCGGCGGCGAGGCGCGTGATCCCGGCTGGGGGCCCTACCGCTGTGTAGCTTCTATCGGAATAGACCGGCGAGGATTGTCAATGTTCCGCAAACAACTGCGGGTTTTCTGCCCCTGATCTCGCGTCCCTGGGGAGCCGGATCAGTATAGGCCGAAGATTTGCGGCCATGTGAAAGGAACTGGCGGCAAGTGGACCTCAGGCGTTCTTGGCATGGAGGCGCTCTGGCGCAGAGGTTTCGGCGGTGGCGGTCTCGGCCGAGTCGCTCTTAGGGCTTGCGTCCAAGGCGGCCTGATTTCGCTTGAGCTGGTCGATCTTCGCGCGATCGGGTGCGAAGATCATGGTCATACGGCGGCCGAGCTGTCGAGGCGGAACCTCGACCTTCGCAACATCGGCAAGCTGCTCCGTGATTTCCCGCATTCGTTGATGGCCTCGCTCTCTGTGGAGCATCTCGCGTCCCCGGAAGTTCTGCACGATCTGCACCTTGTGGCCTTCAATCAGAAAGCGGCGAGCCTGGTCCAGGCGGATACCGATATCGTGAGGGTCGATCTTCATGGATCGCCCCAGCCGGACCTCCTTCAGATCGGTGGTCTTGGACTTGGCTTTGCTCGCCTTGTCCTTCTTGGACTGTTCATACTTCCACTTGCCGAAGTCCATGATCCGAACGACCGGGGGAGTCGCGGTGCTGGAGATCTCCACGAGATCGAGCCCTGCTTCCCTGGCCAGGCGAAGGGCAGCCTCGAGCTCCACAACGCCGACCATCTCGTCGTTCTCATCGATCAACCGAAGCGGGCTGATGCGAATTCGTTCGTTGACGCGGGGGCCCCTGGGGGTCCTCTCATAGGGGCGGAATAATCGTCTCCGGGCGATGGTGTGACTCCTTCATTCGGCTTGCCAAAATGACATCAGAACCGACGCCAAGCCGAAGGCGGCGGCATTGCTGAGTCGTTGACTGTGTTGGGTCGGCAACGTCGCAAGGCATGCAGCTACGCAGTCCCGTGCCGAGTCAATTTGTGCTGGGGTCGCATCAGCGTCCAGGCTCCAACGTCGTAGACGGACGGCCGGTTCCGTGCGGCCGCCGGGTGTTCAAGTCAATACCCTACATCGCCATCGGGCAGTGGGCAAATGATATTTAGTCGAAACAATGCACAGGCACACTAGCCCCAGCGGGTGGCTGACCCCCGCATCGGCCGTCTGGGGCCGCTAGACGGCCGCGGCCTGAAAGTGCTCGGAGACGACTGTGCGGCGACCACGGGTCTCGATTTCCTCCTTGATGGTCCGCACAAATGTCTCCAGCCCAAGCGGTCCGAGGTCGCGCCGAATCCCGCGGGCCCGCACGCTCACCTCGTTGCGCTGCTGGTCGTTTGGCCCGACCACGAGCAGATACGGGATCTTCATCTGGGCAGCGACCCTGATCTTGGCCTGGAGGCGGTCATCTGAGTCGTCGATCGCGGCCCGGACGCCTTGGCCCACCAGGGCAGCGACGACGACCTTGCCGTAGCTCAGCGTCTTTCGGCTGATCGGCAGCACGCGAACCTGCTCCGGCGACAGCCAGGTTGGAAACGCCCCGGCGAAATGCTCGATCAACAAACCAACGAACCGCTCCATCGATCCGAACGGCGCGCGGTGGATCACCACCGGCCGATGCGGCTCGTTGTCAGCCCCGATGTAGGTGAGGCCAAAGCGTTGCGGCAGGTTGTAATCGACCTGGATGGTCCCCAGCTGCCATTCTCGGCCGATCACGTCTCGGACCATGAAGTCAATCTTCGGGCCGTAGAACGCCGCCTCACCCGCCTCTTCAACGAAGGGCACACCGAGGGTAGGCACCGCGTCCCGACATGCCTGCTCCGCCTTGTCCCACGCCGCTGCGTCGCCGACATATTTCGTACCGTCGGGGTCGCGTAGGCCCACTCGCACCCGGTAGTCCTTGATGCCCAGGGTTGAGAAGATGATCTTGACCAGTTCCAGACAGCCGTGGAGCTCCTCGGCGATCTGCTCCTCGGCGCAGAACAGATGAGCGTCGTCCTGGGTGATGCCGCGAACCCGGGTCAGCCCGCCGATCTCGCCGGACTGCTCCCAGCGGTACACGGTGCCGAACTCCGCCAGGCGAACCGGCAGATCCCGGTAGCTGTGCGGACGGCAGGCGAAGATCTTCATGTGATGCGGGCAGTTCATCGGTTTGAGCAAATAGCCTTCGATGTCTCCCCGCTGCATGCGATTGGCCAGCTCCGCGCAGCTGACGCCTTCCGCGGCGAAAGCCTGGAGCTGATCGATACTGATCATCGGCGGATACTGGCTCTCTTGGTAATACGGGAAATGCCCGCTGGTCCTGTACAGCTCGAGCTTGCCGATGTGCGGGGTGTAGACCATCTGGTACCCTTGCTTGGTCAGTTCCGCCTGGATGAACAGCTCAAGCTCCCGGCGAATGATGGCTCCATTGGGGGTCCACAGAATCAGCCCCGGCCCTACGTCTTCGTCGATGTGAAACAAGTCCAACTGCTTTCCGAGCAGACGGTGGTCACGTTCTTTGGCCTCTTCGAGCTGCTGAAGATGGTGTTGAAGCTGCTGGGGAGTGGCGAAGGCGGTGCCGTAGACGCGAGTGAGGCGATCTGATGCGGCGTCACCGTGCCAATAGCTTGACGCGAGGCTCAGCAGCTTGTACGCCCCAATCCGCCCGCTGCTGGGCACATGGGGGCCGCGGCAGAGATCCTCCCAATCCCGGCCCCGCTCCCCGGTGACGTACCAACTCAGACGCTGGGACCCGGCCTCAATCGCTCGCTTTGCATTATCGATCTTGTATTTGCTGCCCTCGGCTTTCAGCTTCTCCATCCCCTCATCATTGGGCAGCTCATAGCGGGCAAACGGCCGGTCATCGGCAATGATCTTGCCCATCTCCTTTTCGATGGCCTCGAAATCCTCGGTGCTGAGCGGCCGACCCTCGGGCACGGCCAAGTCGTAATAGAACCCGGTGTCCAGTGGTGGTCCGTAGACGAGTTGCACCGCGGGCGCCAGGCGCTGGATCGCCTCGGCCATGACGTGGGCGCAGCTGTGACGAATCAGGGATAGCGCGTCCGGGTCCGGCTCACCGTCGCGCCTGGTCGGGGTCACGATCGACAGCTCTGCGTCGTCGGTGATGATGCTGCTCAGATCACATAGCTCGCCATTGATGCGCGCGCCCAGAGCGTCCTTGGCCAGCCGGGGCCCGATTCCCGCGGCGACCTCGGCGGCAGCTACCGGGTGATCGAAATCACGAACAGTTCCATCGGGTAGGGTGATGCGAGGCATGGTTGCGGTCCTTCACTGACTCTGCGGCAGTGGCGAAAAGAAAAAAGCACGGCCCGACGGCCGCGCCCGCTGCTTCATTGAGTGTCCACGCAACGGCCGTCACCCGCGAGCAGTGATAATCGTGGTCGCCGTCGTCGTGGTATTGGCGTATTTGAAACACATGGTCAGTATGAGGATATCCGGGACCGCCAACAGGTCAATTCGGCGAAGTATGGGCACGAACTTGAGGTCCCCCGGGGCCCCCGGGCCCAAGGCGAAGCCGCCCAATGGGGCGGGGTCACTCCCGCCGTGGCAACCGGGCTTGAATCGGAGGCATGGCCGATCGACCGGCTGCTTCCAGTTTGGGACTAGAATCATTCGGCCGAGTCCTGTCTTATCATGTCTCGACATGTCTTTCGAAGGCGGGGCTCGGCTTTTCAACTTAGGACACTACCAATGAGCCGGCCAGGGTTGACCCGCGAATGATCATCGATCAAGATGATGGGTTTGCCACATCATCGACGCCCAGATCATGGGTGGATTGAGGATCGTGCAGTGATCTGCCCTTATTGCGGCCAAGACAACGATCGGGTGATCGACAGCCGAGCCTCCGAGGGGGGAGTGCTGGTACGTCGGCGGCGGGAGTGCCTGGCGTGCGAAAGGCGCTACACCACCTACGAGCGGGTCGAGAAGACGGCGAGGCTCATGGTCGTGAAGAAGGACGGCAGCCGTGTGCCGTTCGACCAACAGAACGTGCTCAAGGGCCTGCAGGCAGCCTGCGGCAAGCGGCCGATCCCCGAGCAGGCCAAGCTCAGGCTCGCTCAGGAAACCGAGGAACAGGTGCACCGCGAGTTCGAGCGCGAGGTGCCGAGCGCCGAGATCGGCAAGCGTGTAGCGGCCAAGCTCAGAGAAATGGACGAGATCGCCTACATCCGCTATGCCAGCGAGTACCACGAGTTCCGCACGCTTGACGAGTTCGCTGAAGAACTCAGCGCCCTCAAGGCCCGGCCGAAGAACCTGCCAAACCAGCGTGACCTGTTTCCCGGCGATGTGCCCAGCTGATGAAATCGGCTGGCCGTCGTTCGGGGATCACGCGCACGTGTGCGGCGAAGCTCCGTCTATCTCTTCGCCAGCGCGCCGCGAGTTTCATCCTGAAGGAAAAGGATTCGCCCACAGGCGTGACACCGTACGAGTGAATTGGTTGCTCCCATGAGCGCGGCGACCGTTTCGAACGGCAGGCACATGTTGCACTCTCCACAGGCATATTCACGGCTTCTACGGCTGATCTCTTGGACCGCAGCCATCGCCTCCCCGCTATAGGCGTCAGCCATCTCGTTGAATATCCTCCGTTCAGCAGCGGGGACTTCGGCGGCTGCGACCTGGCGCTCGGCCTCTAGCTCAGCCAATCGGTCGCCGACCTCTTCGTGCCGCCGTTGAAGCTCGTTCTCGGCGCTCGCTCGGATCTTCTCGCGCTCGGCGATATCGGATTCGAGCTTCGCGAGCTGTTCTTTGATCTGATCGATTCGCTCCATTTCCTCGAGGATGTGGTCGTCGACCTCGTTGCGAGAGAGTTTCACCGTGTTCAGCTCGGTGAGAACCGCTGTGTACTGCTTGTTGGTCGAGGCCATGTTCAACTCATTGCGCAGCTTTTCGATACGAGTGTCGATGGCGGCGGTCTCGCCCTCAAGGTTGCCGATCTTGGCCTGTATCTGATGCGTGCGCGTTCGCAGCTCCTGATGCTGCTCGCGGAGTTCTTCGAGCTGCTGGGTTTGGGCCGTCAGGTAGTTTTGGGCGGATTCGAGTCTGCCGCGCAGGCCGCGCACCTGGGCTTCAACCCGATAGAGGGTTAGCAGACTGTCAGTCAGACTCATTCGTGCTCCAAGCGGCCCAAGCAAAGAGTGTACACGTGGGCTGCCGAGGAAGCGACGTTGGGATCAATATTCTTCTTCTACGATGGCAGCGCTCCCGCCGACCCCGGCAGCGTGAGGGTCAGGATCCAGTAGGCCACCGGGGCAACCATCAGAGGCGAGTCCAACACATCAAGCACTCCGCCGAGGCCGGGTAGGATTGCCGAGGTGTCTTTCATCCCCGCGCCTCGTTTGAAGAGGCTGACCGCCAGATCGCCGAGCTGTCCGACGAGGGCGAAAACGACTCCACAGACCGCACCGACCAACCACGGCACATGATCGGCCGGCTCCGGCAGCCATCGGCTGGCGCCGGCGAGGGCCGCCCCGATAAGCACAGCGGCCGCCACACCCCCGGCGAGTCCTTCCCACGTCTTGCCCGGACTCAGCCAGGGGATCATCTTGTGCCGCCCGATCGCCCGGCCAGCGAAGAAAGCCCCGGTATCGGATGATTTGGTGATGAGGATCACGCCGACGACGATCCACGCGGAATGACCGCGGCGCAGCGCCAGCAGGAAGCCGAGCATGAATCCGAGGTACACCATGGTGAAGACAACAGCCCCGGCAGCGGCGACCACGCCCTGGGCGTTCCGCTGCCGGCTGAACGTCAACAGGGCGGCCACGAACACGATGATCATGCCCGTCGAGATGATGGCGATGGTCGTCGTGGCTTCCGTGCCGAGGGTTGTTTCCGTTCGGGTTGGGATGCTGAAGCTCAACACAAGCCCGGTCATCGCCGCGAGGCTGTTCAGCCAGGTGCGGGTGGCGATTCCGTTTGCCCGAAAGATCGCCGAGAGCTCCCACGCCCCCAGCGGAGCGACCGCCAGCGCCAGCCCGAACAGAACCAGGCCCCGTGGCGGATGATCCTTCTCAAGGAAAAGGCTCCGCCAGCCGCCGGTCAACTCAACGCCGTCAAGCCAATCATCCAGCAGCACCACAGCCAGCAGGAAGGCGATCAAGAGCCCGCCGGTGATGAGCCGATACGTCAACACCGGGGCGCGGCGAAGTCCGTCGGAAGGCAGGCTTGACATGCTGCGGCGAGGCATTTCCTGGTTCGGTTGCTCACGCGGCCCGCGACGGGGAACCGCGCAGGGCGATCGAATCACGTTGCAGGCTGGTCCGTCAGCGGTGCTTGATTGAGTCTCCCAAGCGTGGCGGCGATTGTGTCGGCATCAAATCCGCGTCGAGCGAGGGCAGCGGCGATTCGGCGGGTGGCCGTGGTCCGACTCACCATAGGCATGGCGTGCAATCGCTTGCGGGCGTATTGCGTCGCGGCCTCGACCAAGTCCACGTCAGCGAGTGTTTCGCGGGCGATTCGCTGCGCAAGATCGTCAGGGATTCGGCGTCCCCGCAACTTCCTTGCCAGGAACTCCTGCGAAGCGGGCTTGGTTGCGACGGCCTCTCGCGCGATCGCCCGGCCGTAGACGTCATCATCAATTGAGCCGGCTGTTGCGAACTCTTGGGCAATACTCGCGGCGATCTGGTTGCTGTGCCCTCTGCGGGCGAGGCGGTCGATCAGCTCCCCGCAGGAATATGCCCGGCGGTTCAGCAGCTCCAGTGCCGCCCGGCGAGCCTGGTGCGTCTCGACGGCGCGTTGTACCCGTTGGGCAAGCTGATCGGTCCAGTCCAGGCCGACGGCCAATCCTATCGCGTCCACGTCGGCGGCTCGTACGGTGGCGATGGTCTTGCGGCCAACCCGTACCCGTCGCATCGTCGAATCAGATCGAAGTGGTTCGATCGCGGTGATGGTGGTAGCGGGTGCAATGTTGGCGAACATCTGCTGGCCCATCGACTGGTTGCCTCTCAGTCTAGCCGCCGCTTGCCCAGAGGCGCGGCACGCAGACCTGAGCTCCCTCGGGCGGAGGAAGAACGTCATTTGCCTCGTGCACAGGCGTTTGAGCAGTATTTCTGACACAGCGGATGGTCCGCACACAGCGCGCCGCGGGCTCTGCAGACCTGCCGGCCGTGGAAGATCATCATGTGGCCGAGCATCGTCCAATGCGGCCGAGGAAACAAGGCCATCAGATCAAGCTCAATTTTCGTCGGATCGGTATGCGCAGACAGTCTGAAACGTCCGCTGAGGCGGATCACATGGGTGTCCACCACGACGCCTACGTTGATGCCGAAGGCGTTGCCGAGCACAACGTTGGCGGTCTTGCGAGCCACGCCAAAGAGCTTGAGCAGGTCGTCCATGGTGTTGGGAACCTCACCTGCGAAGTCATCGAGGACCGCTTTCATTGCCAGGTGGATCGCTTTGGACTTGTTGCGGAAGAATCCAAGTGAATGGATGTACGGCTCGATCTCGGCAGGGCTGGCCGCAGCGTAGTCGGCGGGCCCGGGGAACGCGTTGAACAGCTTGGGTGTGGCCTTGTTCACGCCCACATCCGTGGCCTGGGCCGAGAGAATCGTCGCCACCAGCAGCTCATGAGGATTGCTGTATTTCAGCTCGCAGTGCGCATCGGGGTAATGCTTGTAGAAGCGGTCAAGAATCCGCCGTGCCCGGGCCGTATCAGTCTTGGACTTCTTGGGCAGTGTGAAGCCGGCCTTGCTAATCGGGGATTTCATCGTAATCGAGGTCATCGGTGGCTCAGCAGTCCCGGTTCTTGAAGCCTCGACACTGCCGGCTTTGTGGGTGGCGGCCCGGCGGCGGCCGAGGCGCCGACCGCAACCACCAGGAGGATCAGATTGATCCGTAGAATCGCCCCCGCCGTGGGATGATCTTCGTTGAAGGCGGCCTGATGCTCGCGGGCGAGCGCGATGTCACCCGTTTCTGCGGCGGCCCAGTAGGCCCGCAGGTGGTGATTCATCGTCGGGGCGACCGCTATCGCGTGAAAGGCAAACATCCCTGCCGCAATGACAATGCACAACGCACGACCGAGGTTGGCGACCGACTTGAGCGGCATACCGAATACCGAGAGTTGGACGACAAGCATCAGCACCGTCAGCGGGATCGCCACGAACTGGATCAAGTCCACGGTGAAGAACACGCTTTCCATAATGAGGCCGGCCGCGAGCCTCGCGTGCTCCTGGGCAGGGTACGCTGCGTATTGCTCGAGCCGCAGGGGCGTTTCGCCTAGCGTGCCGAAGACGTTGGCCGCAGCCACGCCTGCGGCGACGAGCGCTGCGAGCCAGACTGCGAGGCTCACCCAATACACCGCGTTGCAGATCTTGAAGTATCCTTGCATCAGCGGTCCTCACGCATCACGACAGGCGCGCCGTGCGACCAGGTGGCGCCATCGGCCCAGATCTCGCGCTTCCAGATCGGCGCGGTGGCTTTGAGCCGATCGATGAGGAACCGGCACGCCTCGAACGCCTGATCGCGGTGGCCGGTGACGACCTGCACCAAGACGCTCGCCTCGCCCAGCGGCACCTCGCCCACGGCATGGTGGACCCGCACCGCCGGACAGTCGAACTGCTGCGCCGCTTGTTCGGCCAGCTCGCGCAACACCCGCTCGGCCATCGGCCTATACGCCTGATAGCTCAGTTGCACCAGTTCGCCGTGGTTCGGGTGAACATCCTTGCGAGTCCGGCCAAGAAAGATGCATTCTCCGCCCGCCGGTTGGGGGAAGGGCTCCAGCGGGATCGGTCGCACCGGATGGTCAAGTATCTGCACGTCGATGGTGCGCTGACCATGGCCCATGGGGGCATCGTACCCGGCCAGTCGTCCCCACGGCCACTTGGCGATTCGTACGTTCGCCGATACGTTTGCACCATGCGACAGTTGGCGGGTGTGCACGGTGATCTCCCACTGGCCCCGACGCTCGCGCCGTTGGGCGATCGGCCGCGGGCGGCGCTGGATCGGCTCGCGGCAATGGGGTTTCGTCATGTGCAGCTTTCCGCGATGCAGCCCGGCCTGCGGCCGCGAGACCTGGACCGCTCCGGGCGGCGCGATTTGGGCGTCCGTCTGGGCCGATTGGAGTTGACTGCCGCCGGCGTGGATCTGTGGATCCCGCAAACCCACTTTGTCGAGCCGGACCACGTGGATCGTGCCGTCGCCGCAGTGCTGGGTGCGATCGAGCTGGCCGGTGATCTGGACCGCTGTCCCCTCAGCTTTGCGCTCCCGGATGAGAACAAACATGAGGTGGTGGGGCCGATCGTTGAGGCGATTACCGAGCACGCTGTTCGTCACGGCGTGGAGCTGGCGGACCACGCCGTCCCTCCGGTGTCGCGTGATTACATCGGCGTCGGCATCGATCCGCCGAGCTGGCTGGGCCTGGGCGAGGATCCCGCCGCTGCGGCGTCAACTAACGCCAGGCGGCTGATCTCCGCTCGCCTGTGTGATCTGCTGACCTGTGGCATGCGGGGGCCGATCGGCGAGACGCACGGGGCTCGCCTGGATGTACTCGCCTACAAGGTGGCGATCGCCACCAGCGGGTACAGCCGGTCGGTGGTCGTCGATGCCCGCCAATGGTCCGATCCCTGGCTCGGACTCGAGCAGACCGCCCACGCCTGGGCCGCGGCTACATAACGCTTCAGCCCTGAGCGTGAAGCCCCGGCGGCCACGCCGGCGCACCGCCGCGTAGACTCGGCGGCTTCACGCAAAGCTCGATCACCTATTGCCCGCGCTGCCATACGAGATGCGCCAGTTGCGGCCCGATGAGTTCGCCAACGGCCAGTCTCACGGCGTCGGTTGAGCCTGGCAGGGCGAAGATGAATGTGTCACCGCCCGCCTGCGGGTCGCGAACCACCAGCCCACCGACGGCCCGGCTGAGCATTGCCGCTGCTTGGACCTGCCGGTAGCTGAGCATCCGGAACAGCTCGCCGAAGCCCTCCAGCTCAACGGTGAGCAACCGGCGAACGACTTCAATTGTGGTATCGCGGGTCGAGATGCCGGTGCCGCCGGTTGTGAGGATGACGTCCAGACAGGCGTCGGCCAGCCATGTCTCGAGCTGGCCGGCGATGGCAGGCGGTTCGTCACGGACCAGGGCCCGGGCGGTGATTCGATGGCCGCGCTCGGTCAGCAGCCGCTCGATCAAGGGCCCGCTTTGATCGGTTTGGGCCGTGCGGGTGTCCGAAACGGTCAGCACGGCGCAGCTCGCCGGGTGGGCCTGGGCGTGGTCGGCGGCGCGGCGTTCATGGTCGGCGGCGGGCATGATGTGGTCAGTGTATCGCCGCTACAGGGTCGCTCGGGGCTGCCCGCGATACGATACTTGCGATGCGGGTCCTGGCACACGGTGTCGATCTGGTTGAGATCCAGCGAATTGAGGCGATGCTCGATGAGCACGGCGACCGATTCTTGCAGCGCTGCTTCTCCGAAGCGGAGCGAGCGTACGCGGACTCCGGCCGAGGCCGGCGGGCGGAGCGTTACGCCGTCCGCATCGCCTGCAAGGAGGCGGTGTTCAAGGCGCTGGGTACCGGCTGGAGCGGGGGAATCCGCTGGCTGGACGTCGAGGTTGATCGAGAACCGACCGGCCGCCCTCGGCTCGCGCTCACCGGCCGCTGCGCCGAGCTTGCCACTGAGCTCGGGATCGTCCATTGGCACGTGAGCTTGAGCCACACCACCAGCAACGCACTGGCGAGCGTCGTCGGGTGTGGCTAGGGTGGGGGACCGCGGTTGGCCGAAGACTCAGTGGTGCTGAGCATCATGGCATGACCAGGAAGCGCTCCAGTCCGGCACTGTACGAGTTGATCCACGCCCGCAGCGCGAAGGCGGCCGCTTCACCCCAGCAGCAGACCGAGGAATCACCGCCTGCACCGGCGGTCGGTCAGTCGGTCGGCTGGCTGAGCCGTGGTCGGACCGTCCGCCTGCCGGTGGGGTATCTGCTCCTTGGGTCCGCGGCTGGGATCGTGCTGCTGATCATTGCGTATATGGTGGGCTACACACGGGCGGAGCGGGTGGTCGGGGCTGATTTGGAGCGGGACTTGGTGATGCGGAATCAAGAGGCTTTGCGAGTTGGGCCGCCCCAAGATTCGATGGTCAAACGCTTTGAAGGCTGGACACCCCCGGCGGGGCCCGCGGAAGATGCAAGGGCGCTGGAGACCCTTCCAGGCGACGCCCATCGGCCTTCGGCGTGGCCGGATTGGTGGGGGCCGATCCTCTCCGATCCCCGCCAGCCCGAGCACAACTATTTCGTGCTGATCCACACAAGGCGAGACAGCGCGCTGAGGCTGGCGCGGTTCTGTCGCGAGCAGGGACTTGAGGCGTACGTGGTGCAGGCCAAGAATGTCAGCTTGTATCGGGTTATCGCTTTGCCGGGCTACACCAGGGGGCAACGCGACTCCGATGAGGTTCGCGCCCTGGAGCGTCGGATCGTCGAGGCGGCCCGCAAATGGAAATTGCAGGTCAACCCCAGAGATGATCTGGCGTATTACCCGGAGAGGTTTGAAGGATGATATGATCTGCTAAGCCAATGAGTCTTCACCGTAGTCTGAAAACCAAACCCGGTGCTCTCAACGAACACCGCAACGTCCTGACGCGGGCCGAACGCATTGCTCGTCTCCTGGAGCAGGATCGTTTTCAGCCTGACAGGGATTCCCCGCTTGGTCTGGTGAAGGTCGCCAACCGAAGCGTGGCGACCGCCAAGAAGAAGAAGGCTGCCAAAGAGCAAGAGACGACCGAGGGGACCCCGGCGGCCGAGCCCAGCTCGACCGAATAGATCCTGTTCTCGGCAGGGCGAGTCACCAGGCAGCCGCGGCGTGGCGTTGGGTTGGCTGGCCTTATAGGAATCTACACGGCGGCTGGCATTGCGGTGGCTTGGGGGTCTTTGCTCCAAGCGGTTCAGCAGCCGGTGCCGGAGATGGGGTGCGGCATGATGGAGTGCGACTCATTGATCAGCGCTCGGGCCCGTGCGATCGACGTGTCAGGCATACGGCGGGTCTTCGAGCTTGGTGCCAGCCTCACCAATCCCATCGATCTGTCGATCGGCCAGCCGGATTTTGCGGTGCCGAACCCGATCAAGGAAGCGGCGATCGACGCGATCCGCGCTGATCAGAACCGATATTCGCTTACGCAGGGCAGGGGGGATTTGCGCCGGGTGATCTCGGAGCACTTGGCCGGAGATGTCGGCTGGCGGGTGCCATCGGACGACCTCGAGCTGCTCGTGACGTCGGGCACAAGCGGTGCGCTGCTCCTGGCGTTCATGGCCCTGCTCGATCCGGGCGATGAGGCGATCATCGCCGATCCGTATTTTGTGATCTACCCGGCGCTGGGGCCGCTCACGGGCGCTTCGATCGTCTACTGCGACACCTACCCCGACTTCCGCATGACGGCCCAGCGCGTGGAGCCGCTGATCACGGATCGGACCAAGGTGCTGTTGCTGAACTCGCCGAGCAATCCATGCGGGGTGGTATTACGTTCGTCCGAGCTTCGGGATTTGGTCGGATTGTGCCAGCAGAAAGGCGTCTTGATTGTCTCTGATGAAATCTATGACGAGTTCACGTATGAGGATGCACGCGAAGATGGTCGATGCCCCAGCCCGGCTCGATTCACCGATGGGATGCTCCTGGTGCGAGGGTTCGGCAAGAGCTACGGCTGCACCGGGTGGAGAATGGGCTACGCGGCCGGGCCACGATTGCTCCTTGAGCAGATGTCGAAATTGCAGCAGTACACGTTCGTCTGCGCGCCGTCGATGGCTCAAGCAGGCCTTGTCGGGGCCTTTGACCTGGACATGAGCGAGCACGTACGGTCCTATCAGCGGAAACGAGACATGGTGGAGCAGGCGTTCTCCGGTGTAACTGAGCTGGCACATCCCGGCGGCGCGTTCTACGTATTCGCGAAAATTCCCGCCCG
>JADFIM010000169.1 GCA_022566725.1 Planctomycetota bacterium | reverse complement strand
GCCTCCACCGCCGCCGCACCGAGCAGCAGCATCAACATGGAACCAAGAGGCGCACCCAATCTGATGGTCAGACCCTTACTTCTCGTCATGGCTAGTCCTCTCTGAAGAGTCGGGCGAGCTGTTGTCCACTCTCATGCGTTGGTAGATCAGCGCCGAGATTCCCAACAAGATCGCCAGAACGAAAAACGCCACGATGCGATATCCTTCCCCGAGGCCGGCCATGTCGACAAGGAGGACCTTGCCGACAGTCAGCCCGTAGAATCCGATCGCCAACCACCGCAGGCGCGCCAACTGCAATCGGAAACCGACAGCCAGGACGGCGGTGGCGTAGACGGCCCAGAAAATCGATAGTGACATTTGCCCCATGCGCCGCCACTGCACCAACTCGGCGCCGCCAACCCGCCCACGTGCGTCGAAGTAGTGGAGGAGATCCACGGACAGCACAAACCACAGGAGCGCGATGCCGGCCAAGCCTGATCCCGCAATCAGAAATCGCTGCGCCGTCCCAAGCCGGTCACGATACGGCCGGGCCGCAATCACAGAGCCCAGGATACACGCGGCCACTCCAACGGCCGGTAACGCAATGTTGTTGAACACGGGAATGGTGATGAGGCGCGAGTAGGAAGGAAGATCGACGAACAGCAGCCGCAACACAGCGGCCCCGGCGATGAGGGCGGCCAGGGCGCGCAGCGGCGGCGTCTGCACCCGCAATCCGAACCACCAAAGGGCCGTGGCGGTGGCTGCCCACCCCAGTCCCACCCAACGAGCATCTGCTTCCAGTGGGAAGGCCAGCCCGACAAAGCCCACCGTAAGTGCGACAGCCGTCACCACTTCGAGAGTGCGCACGTCGCGGCCGGCCAACAGCAGCCGGGCAAACAAGGCATACGCGATGGCCATCACGATGGCGGCGCTGCCCATCCAGCCGCGGTAATCGTCCTCCAGCAACACAAAGAACGCACCGAACCACAATGCAGCGTTAGCCAGCATGCGCCCGGCGCTCTCCCAGCGATTCTCGGGACAGCGAAAGAACTGCACGCCGACGTGCTGACTGAGGTACAGCAGAAAGACTACAGACTGGAATCCAAGGGCCCAGGGCTGCTTTTCCGGGTGGTAGTTGCCCTCGTACCAATACCAAAACAACAGGTGCGTTCCGACCAGTGCGATGCTGCCGAACGCCGGCCATCCCCGCCGCAGCATCAAGAAAACCACGCCCCCGTTCAGCACCGTCAAGTACGTAAAGAAGGCGACATAGGCGTCTCGCTCCGGGGATATGAGCAACGGCGTGAGCAGTCCGCCCAACACCGCCATCAAGGCAATGGCCAGCGAGTCGTAGAGCAAAGCGGTAATCATCGAGAGGATGACGATGATCGCCAGAAAGACACCGGCGTGATGCTGCGGCAACAGTTGATAGAAACCGAACGCGCCGTAGGTACTAAGAAAAAGCACGACGATGCCGGCGGCGGAGAGCATCTGCGAAAAGATGCGCAAGCCACGGCCGTGGTACCGCAGGCCGGCAATCATCAGGGCCGAACCGGCCAGGCCACCCACCATCACCCGCCCCAGGGGACCGACCCAGTCGTTGTCATAGGCGTATTTCAGAAAGAACGCCGCGGTGAAGACCAGCAGCACGACCGCGGTCCAGCCCAAGACCTTCTGGCCGATGAGCAGTTCCCATTGGACGCGCCGCCTTGGCAATGCGGCCGGCACGGGCTGTGGCGTACCCGCCTGCTCGGCGAGCTCGACCGCATCAGCGGCCACAATAGCCACTTCAGCTTCCCGGGGAGCCTCAAGCGGCTCAGGGGCAGGCGGCGCGGCAGGCTTACCGGCAACCCGCGCTTCCAGCCGCTCGACCCGTTTCCCTAGGTCCGCGATCCGCCGCGAGCGCACAAACGCGATGATGGACAACACGAGCACCGCGATGGGCACGGCCAGAACGAGCAAAGTCACCAGAAGAACTAATGAGCCTTCGAGCATCGTCGCGGCTCCCTCATCGATGGTTCATGCAGCCCCCATCGCTGAACAAGGTCCCCGGACCATCCCACTGTAACCGGGCTGCCTGAAAATGGTATTTGGAGGCTTGGCCGCGCGCGATCTCTCGGTTTCCAACGGGCGATTATCGGCAAGCGGTCGTGTTTTAGACTCCGCGGTCAATCTGGTCGATACGACTGATATGAGCGTCGTCAGTTCGCCCCTCGACACCTCGCTGCTGCAGGCCGCTCAGGCCCAGCAAACAGCGAGCAAGACGCGCGATCGTGAACGGGCCGCCAGCGACCGTGCCCAGCGGTTTGCCGATCAGGTTGAGCTGCGGGTCGCGGGCGTGGAGTCGGCGGAGGCCGTCCGCCGCCTTCCACAGAGCGACTCCGAGCAAGCGGATGCTGAACGCGAAGCGAAGCACCAGCCGGCGCCAAATGACAATGACGAGGCCCGCTCGCGCATCGACGTGACCGCGTAGAGAACCGTGACGTGTCGTCGCGGGCTTCCAGGAAATTGCAATTTGCTCGCGCTTCGGACAAAGCCCGCGTTCACAGAACGCGGCTCTGATTGCCAAGCACCCATCATCTTGCGCTTGGGGTCAAGCCTGCCGGCCTTGCTCGGTAAGCAGCTCGTCAAGACTCTGCACCGCGTCGCGAAGCTGAGGAATGACGATTGATCCGCCGACGATCAGCGCGACGTTCATCGCGTCCATGATCTCGCGGCGCGAGTAGCCGGCTTTGACGCACTGCTGTAGGTGGTAGTCGGTGCAGTCGTTGCAACGCAGGGCCATCGAGGCGACCAGCCCCAGCAACTCCTTGGTTCGGCCGGGCAGCGCGTCGTCCTCATAGGCCGCCGTATCCAGCCGGAGGAATCGCTTGAGGCCTTGATGGTCAATCTCCATCAGCCGGGCCTGGCCGGCGGCACGGTCTTCTCTGAATTCTTGCATCGTTCGGCGAGACATGGTGAGCACAGTGTATCGCCCCGATCGGCAGTGGCGCAGCGAGATCAGATGCTCAGCAGAAAGCCCCGGGCACCACCGATGCCATCGGCTACTTTGAGGCACTGTGTCCGGGCATCGGCATCGTTGCCAGGGGGGTGAGGCCCGCTTTGACGCGATCGCCGACTCGCACATGAACCTGGACAGCTTCGGCCCGGGGCAGGATTAGTTCGGCACCCGAGCCGAACTTGATCATGCCGAAGCGCTGGCCGCGACGAAGTCGGTCACCCGGGCACAGATCGCAGACAATCCGTCTGGCGACTTTGCCGGCGATCTGCCGTACACCGATCGTCTTCTCCTCGCCCCAATGAGGGCCCAGCCGCATGGTGATCAGGTTCGACTCGTTGTCCGTCGAGCTTGCGTCGCTTCGGGCATCATAATGCGCACCCGGCTGGTGCTTGACCGTGAGCACATGCCCGTCCGCGGGCGAGCGGTTGACGTGAACATCGATGATGCTCAAGAAGATGCGAATGACGATCGCCGGTCCGCCCACGGCTTCATGATGATCCATCTGCTGTACCGCGGTCACTGTTCCATCGGCGGGGCTAAGCAGGGCACCCTCGGGCAGATCGGCCGGCACGCGTCGGGGCGGGTCACGAAAGAACCACGCTGTGCCCAGCCACAAGACTCCCGGCACCACCATCGCCCACCAGATTCCCAACCACGCGAGGAAGATGATGGCAGTGCCCGCCACGATTGCTGACGCCAGCCATTCTCGAGCGCCATAGCGCGTGAGCAACATGAGCGGCAGCGTAGCGATCACACGTGGCGAGACAAGCTCGCCCGTGCCATTGTCACCCGATTCAGTTTCTTGCTGAGAGCCGATCGCGGAAGGCTGACCGCCCGCCTATTCCGTCGCCTTGCCGATGAACAGGCCGATCACGCCGAGGATCAATGTCATGCCGCAGAGGCCGCCGACCCACATCCACAGACTGCCGCCGCCGGAGGCGAACTTGATGGCCAGGCCGGGGGTTGCCCCGGTGGTGCCGACAATCGCGACAATGGCCACGCACACCAGCGCTGCCACTGTGCCGATCAGAAGTCCGGCGCCGAGTCCCGAGCCGCCTCCGTCGTACGCTTCCACCACGACGGGCATGCTCATGCCGTGGGTCTCGGTGACCTGATCGCCTGGACTTTCAGCGCCGGCAGCCTCGAACAAGCCGGAGGCGTGGGCCGGGATCTCGACATTCTCTTCGCTCGAATAGACCTCTTCCAGCAGTTCGGCGCCCAGTGAGGTGTCGTCAGATTCCTTGGTGAGATCGAGCAATCCGCTGCCCGAGCCGACCGCGTCCAGGCCGAGCTCCTCTTCGACCGCATCGCCGGCCTGCGTCTGATCCGACTCGTCCTCACCGCCATGGTCGGTATCAAATACGGAGACCCCGGTCTCTTCTCGGGAGTCGGCCAGGCCGATCGCGGACTCCCCCGTCGACTCCCCGGTCGACTCCCCCGTCAGCGCCAGGCCTGAGCTTCCGCTGGTGTCCTCCAGCGCCAGATGCACCTCGTCGGTATCTTCTTCGCCGCCGGCGAGCAGGTTGATCTGCTCGACCTTGAACATGAGCTTGTCACGATCACGGAACTCCTGGAGCTGGCCGGACCGGGCCATCTCCTTGATCTCGTCTTCAGTCTTGCCCAGCTTCATGCAGACCTCTTCGAGCGTATAGAACATCTTGGCCATAGCCACGAACCTCCTGGATTATCACCGCTTCAGGCTGCTGACCAGACGCGGGCAATGAACACATATGCCGCCGGCCGGCGACTGCGGATCGCTATCTGCCAGCAACTATTCTACGTTGGCCAAGGCTGCTGGTTCCACCAACATTCTTCGTCCTGCCTGGCGATCCTTGGCACCTGCGTAATCAGTAGTGCCGTATCTTGATCGACCTCGCTTCACGGTCGAGGCTGATGATCATGTATCGCAGAGCGTCGGCGGCGTGGTCGTGGCCGTCCTTCACCGGCACACAGCAGTGGGGATTGTCGGGCGGGAAGTGGTACATCGTCAGCGCCTCAATGAGCCTTGTACAGCGCCGGTGGATGCGCAACCGGATTGAGCCGTCGGCTCGTTGCAGTCGCTGGCGAACGGCGACGAGGCCCGCCTCGACCGAGAGACTCCGTGTTCGCACAGGCCAGCCGGCCCGTTTCCACAAGCCGATCGTGGTCTCACCGGTATGTTCATTGCGCTGGTGTCCGGCGGGGTCGGCGCCGATCCACTGAGGTCTGGGCCAGGGCCGGCTGTTGGCCTCGGCGATCACCTGCCCAGTGGTGCGCTCGGAAGCCGCGAACTCATCAACGATGTGCAGAATATCCTCGTGGTTAAGCCAGCCCCACAGGAGGACGGTTGGTGAGCGATACCCGAAGTCGATGCCGCCGATCCAAACTCCGCCGTTCGAATGCGATTGCGGTTGGCGGACACCTTGGCGGGTGCCACCGCGGCGGACCCCAGCAACGGACTGCTGATCGCCCATCGGCGGCCGCGTATGGCTCGTGTCAATCTCAAACGATGCGGTGTGCACCTTCGGGTCGAACTCCGGATAGACCGTGTCCGCCCGACTGGCCTGCTCGCAGAGCATCTCTGATTTCCAGGTCGGTAAGCTGACGCGGGCCTGCTGCTGGATCGCGTCGTCGATATCGATGAAGCCATTGGCTTG
The DNA here is from genome assembly GCA_022566725.1 of Planctomycetota bacterium. Lineage (GTDB taxonomy): Bacteria > Planctomycetota > Phycisphaerae > Phycisphaerales > SM1A02 > JADFFQ01. The sequence goes on along the minus strand of JADFIM010000169.1, from coordinate 706 downwards.
TTTGGCTGTGCCCCGGCAGTCCGTCCACAGCGGGCAGGTGGCACAGGGGCGATGCGGTTCGCATCGGCGAAGGGTATCCAGCACGCTCCAGCGAAAGACGCGACGGTTGGATGATTGAGCGTCGCGCACCAGCCGATGCATCAGGCCGAACGGGCGATGCATTGTGCTCAAACACTCGATCGAGGCGCGTACATAGAGGCTGCCGCACCAACCTGAGCGGGTCGCCATCTGAGCCGCCTCCCACACGTCTGGTTCGAAAAGCTCGACCTCATCGCATCGGAGTCTGTGGACGCGCAGCCCGCGCACCGCCCGCTCCGATTGGCTGAGCACCTCCACCCGCGAGCCGTTTGTCAATTCAACCGCTCGCCCGGTGAGGTGACCTGCAATGAGGTCGTTGAAGACCTCAGACTCAAGCAGTTGCTTGAGATAGCTGTACATCTTCGATGACTGCTCAAACGACCCACCGAGAATGCGGACCTGGATGCCGGGCTTGAACAGCATGTCCAGCAGGGTGGCAATCGCTCCGAGTTGGGTCTTGCCTCCGCCGCGGTTGGCCCACACCACGCAGTCGCGGGGCAGGCGGTCTTCAAAGTAGGCATGCTCGACGTAGGCAAACGGCGCATCGTTCCTCGGAACCAAGGATGATCGTGGGATGTCGAACCCCAAGACCACGCGGATATAGGCGTGCAATTGATTTGAGGTCGCC
>JADFIM010000014.1 GCA_022566725.1 Planctomycetota bacterium | reverse complement strand
TGCGTTTGAGCACATAATTGATCGCCCGAGTCGGCTCATTACCCAATCGCTCGTTCCACCATGCGTTGGAGCGGATACGTTTTTCGGCCCGAGGAAAACGCAATCGCCAATGACGAAACCACCGGCTGGGGATGATGGATGCATCGTGTGTCCAATGCTCGAATGCGCTGCGCCGTTTCTCAAGCAGTTGGGTCAACACCTTTCGATCGTAACCTGGGAGCCGTGCGAACAAGGTCAGATGATGGGCTCGCTCTAGCACGTTGATCGAATCGATCTGCACGTAGCCAAGCTGATCGATCTGCTTCATCAAGACCGAGGCTGTGACGTTCTTGGAATGATTCGAGCACAACCCCTGTGCATTGAGAAGAATCCGGCGGGCGGCTTGAACATCTACGGAGGGTTGGCTCGGCGAGATCGGCAACACACACTTGCTCTTGGTTAGCGGTTCACATTCAAGGGCGGGCAAGTTGGCAGGACCATTCGGTTGCCTTCAGCTCGCCGTCCTTTTCGCCCTCAATTGCGCCAAAGAGACGGTTCCTTTGTCGGTGGTACCGGATTCGCGTCGGGAAGTCGTGGTCAGCACTGGAGAATACCACACGCTGGGGGAACATTCGGAAGACAAGTCGGGCAAGTCGGGACAGTTACCACTGGGAAAGTCGGGGCAGTGGGGATGTTGAAGAATCGCGTCCGGGCCGCGTTCACGCGCTACTCGATCGGCGAGATCCGAACGTGCATGTCGGGAGTGATCGTGACCATGTGATTCCTCGGTATCTGTTCCCAGTCCGATGCTGCCTCGGTCAGTGGTTCCGATGCGATGATGGCGGCTCGCACGTCACGGCCTGCTGAAACCATCCGACACCGGCCGTCGAGACATTCGAATCTCTCGCCGCGCGATATGTACAGTGACGGCGGTTCTCGTGCCGGATCATTCACGTATCGAGTCGCAATCACGCTTTGACTATCCGTGATCGCAAAGTTCAAGTGCGACGGCTCTGAAGCTCCGACCTCTTCGCCCCAAGCGTTCAGCTGATTGATGGTCGCTCGGACGGCTTTCTCCAGGCAATCAATCGACTGGTCCTCCATATGATCAGTGAGCTCATTGAGGAAGACCGCAAAGGCATGTTCCGAGTCCGTCGTCCCCTGGATGAAGTTGTAGAGCTCGTCGCTGAGTGACTGGCGCAGGCGCCGCTTGATTCTGTCGAACTGCCCGATGTCCCCGTTGTGCATCCAGAGGAACCGATCGTACTGGAACGGGTGGCAGTTCACTTCGCTGACCAACAGGCCGGGCGTTGCGGCTCGCACGTGCGCGAAGATGCATGTAGAGCGGATTTTCTCGGCTAGGCGGCGAAGATTTGCGTTGCTCCAGGCGGGCGTGATGCTCGTAAAGACGCACGGCGTTGGGTCAATCTCCGGCACGTACCATCCAACACCAAAGCCGTCACCGTTGAGCGGTTCCTCGCGGTGCTTGGCTTGGTAACTCTGCCGGATGAGCGACTGCGCCGACTTGCTGATCAAATCGGACATGAACATTTCTCGGCCCTTATAAGCCAGGAACCTGCACATGGCGTCGCCTCCTGCCGGTCGGTGAGTGCTGCACCAGCGACCTGATGAAACTGACGGCCTTCGACGCGTGCGGATACAGAATCCGCCGGCGCGGCCCATCCCACAATACAGTGATGCCTCATCAGCGCAAAGCACGGTTTCCAGGCCTACCATAGATTGGGTCGAAAATCACGGCAGTGGGGCTGTTGAGAAACTGCGTGTAGGGCATGTCACGCGGCGCCGGCGAGGCGGCGGACGGTCATCATGAAGCTGCGCCTCATGGTCGTGAGCATGAGATACACGAGCGTCGCGTAACCGCCCGCAGCGAGCAAGGCCCCGACAACCATGCTGATCCGCGCGGCCATGATGTCGTTGGGTGTTGAGCCGGTCAGGATGGCCTTGGCAGGATAGACGATCGCCCAGAGCAGATTGACCGGGCTGAGCGTATTGATCGCCGCTCCGACGATCGGAATCTTGCTCCCGGAGGCAAGGCCGCACAGACCGAGCACGCCCGTAACGCCACCGGCCACGAGCACCGCAGCCACCACCGAACCGATCGTGCCTTTGGTCTTGATCGACCAATGCAGCCCGATCATCACACAGAAGGCGGTGAACGGAATCAGCACCAGCGGCAAAGCGATCGCTCCTTCAGGCAGAATGACAGGCAGCAGATCGATGCGATCCACCGTTCCGGCGAGCGGCACGTCCTTGAGCCACACGCCCCCCGATCGGCCGAAGCCGTCCGCCATGACATACACGGCGAGGATCAGCATGGTCGCGACCGGCACCAGCATCAATGGGAGCAGGTATTGGATCAGTCCGCGCAGTTTTCCGGCGAGATACGGGCCCGGCTGAATCGGTGTACTGAGGATGAGATCGAGCGTGCCGTCCTCACGTTCCCGGCTGACGGCGCTGGCGCTCATGTTCAAAGCGACCAGTGCGATCACGACGATCTCCGCGGCGATGACGGTGACCGCGGCCAGTTGCAGCTCCGGCCCGGTCCAGGCACCGGTGTGGTAAAGACCGACGAGTGCGATCCCCACGGCGATTCCCAGGGCCACGAACCCCCACCGGGCAAGGATCGCTGTCAGGGTCCGACCGCGGGCCACCGATTCCCGCCACGCAATGGGGTTCAGGCTCACGGTTCGGGCGGGTCGCTCCACGGCCCCTGGGGCTCCCAGGCCGAGCAACCGCCGGTGCCAAGCGGCCGCCCCGGTTTTGGCGCCGATCGCCCGCGCGCGAATCGTGGAGTATCCGATGAGCACCCCACTGATGCCGAGGCAGACCCAGCAGAAGGTCGCAATGGGTCGGGTGAGCGCCATCCGCATGATCCAAAGCGTGGCGATGCCGGTCACCTCTTGCGGGTCCAACGGCTGATAGGTGTTGGATCTCAACAGCACCTCTAGGGCAAGAAATGGATTCAGCGGAGTGATCAGCGTGGTGTGGTTGACTTGAACCCCCAGCCCGACCGGTTGGCGCATCTGGAGGTCGGCCGCGTAGGTCACGAAGAGATACATGACCACCGCGACATAGAACCAGAATACGGCTCGTCGCCCGGCGGTTCGGTTGACGCACAGGGTGATCGCGATGGCCGCCACGAGCAGCGAGCTGCTGCCGGCGATGGCGTAGCTGGCGAAGATCGACTCCCCCGGCACGCCGCCGAAATACTGCGTCACCGCGAACAGAGGCAGCGTCGAGAACAGCAGCGCGAGGACGAAGAACAACCTGCCGAATAGATTGCCCAGCACGATCTGAAGGTTGTTCAGCGGGGTGGTGAGCAGGATGTCCCAGGTGCGCGGGTTGGCCTCCTGAGCAATCGCGCCGGCCATGAAGATCGGAGTGAGCAGACAGATCAGTCCGATCTGGAGATAGCTGATGAGCGTGAAGGTCTTGGCCGCTCCCACGGCGAGCTCTCGCACGGATGGCGCGCCCTGGAGGTTGCTGAGCATCGCGAACAGCAGAATCACGATCATGACGGCGAGGTAGCCTGATCGGATCAACAGGTGGCGGTGGCGACGCGACCCGCCCTGGACCAGGCGCATACAGATGGGATTGGTGAGGACCAACCGCAGGAGCCAGTTCAAGAAAGCGGGCATACTCAGCGATCCGCTGCTGGAGGCCGAAGAAATCCTCAAGTTCAGGCCGAATGGGCCGTTGAACTTGACACGGTGGGGTCGAGTGGACGATAATAGTCTCGATTGGACAATACGGTCGTTCGCGTGTAGGGGACATTCGGTGAGCGACGCGCTCGCCGGAGGTTGGTTTTTCCTACGGCCCGCTCCACAGCGACAGGGGCGACATTGTTTTTACCCGGCGTCGAGGGCGACGTCGGCAGGTGCCGGTCATCGATCGGTGGCTGATAGATTGACCTTTGCTTCATTGCGATTGAAACCGACGTGTTGTTGAGATTCCCGCACCACAGGATCCTGCTCTTGCCGGGGCCGCCCGCCTGCGGCCCGGCGATCGTGAGGCAGTCCCCACTGTAGCGCGGATAGCGTTGGTTCGATCCATGTCGTCGCTCGTGTTGCCCGTCCGGTGCGCGCTGAGGCGCACTACGATGGGGTTCGAAGCGGAGTGGGCCGACAACCGATTCGAGGTTGACGTGCCCGTGGTTTTTCTGGCAATTTCACCGCTTGCTTCGTGGCTCGCCGCCATCGCCGCTGCGATCGGCGGCTTTTTCCTCGGCTGGGTGTTGTTCGGCATGATTCCGGGCAACACCATGCGTCGGGCGAAGAAGGACGCCGAGCAGCTGGTTCGGGCCGCCGCCGCTGAGGCTGACGCCGCCAAGCAGCGCGTCGAGCTTGAAGCGGAAAAGAAGGCAAGGCAGCGACGCGAGGCCCTGGACCGGGAGGTGGCCGAGACCGTCGCCGAGATTCGGCAGAATCAGGCTCGGCTGGCTAAACGGGAGGATAACCTCGAGAGGAAGCTCGAAAAGATCACCGACCGCGAGACGAAGCTCGACCAGCGGGAGGCGGGGACCAAGCGCATCGAGGCCAAGCTCGACGAGGCACGCCAGCAGCTCGACCAGGCCAGGGAGGAGGTCAAGCAGCGGCTACAAGACGTCTCAGGCATGACAGAGGAGGAGGCCAAGGCGCGGTTCTTCAACGAGGTTCGCGAGGAGTCCGAGCACGAAGCCAATATGCTGACCCAGAAGATTCTGGAGGAGGCCGAGGCTCAGGCTCGACCGCGCAGCCGGGAGATCACTCTTATGGCCGTCCAGCGCTACGCCGCCGAGCACGTGGTTGACTCGACGGTGCGCTCGGTCCGCATCCCGTCGGACGACATGAAGGGCCGTATCATTGGGCGGGAAGGTCGAAACATCCGTACCCTCGAGCGGGCCACCGGGGTTGATATTCTGGTGGACGACACGCCCGGTGTGATCGCCGTCTCCTGCTTCGATCCGATTCGTCGAACCATTGCCGCAGAATCGCTGCAGACGCTCATCGCCGATGGCCGTGTCCACCCGGCCCGTATCGAGGAGGTTGTCGAGCGGGCCACCAAGGAAATGGGTGAGCGTATTCTCAAGCATGGGCAAGACGCATTGATCGAAGCGAACATCCGTGGCCTGCATCCCAAGATCGTTGAGGCGATGGGCAAGCTCCATTTCCGAACCAGCTACGGGCAGAACGTACTGAAGCACTCGATCGAGGTCGCCTACCTCAGCCAGATGATCGCCGATCAGCTCGGGCTCAATGGGGCCATCGCCCGGCGGGCGGGATACCTGCACGACATTGGAAAGGCGATGGACCATGAGATGGAGGGCGGCCATCCCGCCATTGGCATGGAGTTCGTGCGGAAGCACGGCGAGAAGTCCGAGGCGGTGCTCAATGCGATCGGCGGACACCACGGCGATATCGACCCCACGACACCATATACGCCGATCGTGTCGGCCGCCGACGCCATCAGCGGGGCTCGCCCGGGAGCCCGCCGCGATTCGATGGAGATGTACATCAAGCGGCTGGAGCAGCTCGAAGCCATTGCCAAGGAGCAGCCGTATGTCAAGGAGGCCCATGCGATTCAAGCCGGCCGCGAGGTCCGCGTCATCGTCGATGCCAAGAAAGCCGACGATGCCGAGGCTTTCGCCATTGCGCGTCGTATTGCCGCGAGGGTCGAGCAGGAAATGACCTTCCCCGGCGAGATCAAGGTGACCGTTCTTCGCGAGGTGCGGGCTGAAGCCACGGCCCGCTAAACTCCAGTAGTTGGAGCTCTGCCCATATGCCTATACGAGCAACGGAGATCAAGCGCGGTCAGGCCCTGATGTATGAGGGTCAGCTACACGTTGTCCTCGAAACGGAGCATGTCAAGCCGGGCAAGGGGCCGGCCTACATTCAGGCCAAGATGAAGAACCTCCAGACCGGCACCATCAAGACCAACCGGCTCAATTCTTCGGATCGATTCGAAGACGTGAGCATCGACCGGCGTCAGTTGCAATATCTTTATGATGCGGGCGGGCGGGGCAACGGCCCGTTCGTGTTCATGGACAGCGAGACGTACGATCAGATCGAGGTCGGCAACGACGTCATCCCGCGCCAGCAGAGCCAGTGGCTGAAGGAGAATGCAGAGTGTGCGGTGCTGCTGTTTGGCGACAAGCCGTTGGGTATCGAGTTGCCGGCCGCCGTCGAGCTGATGGTGACTGAGACCGCACCGCAGCCCAAGGGCGCAACCGCAACCAACCAGCTCAAGGAAGCGACGCTTGAAACCGGGGCTCGGGTCCGTGTGCCGCCGTTCATCGCAAACGGTCAGGTCGTGCGGATCAATCCCGAGACCGGTGAGTATCTGGGCAAGGCGTGACGGCATGAGCGTCCGATGGATAATCGTCTGTTTAGCCGCGGGGCTTGCCTCCGCGCTTTGTGTTTCGCGGGCTCACCTTGCCCAGCTGTCGGGCCGCGCGCATGCAGACGCTGTCTGAAATCCGCGCTGTTCTCGCCGAACGGGGCATTCGGCCGAAGCACCGTCTGGGGCAACATTTTCTTCACGACAAGAACCAGGTCGCCAGGCTTGTCCACGCAGCCGGGGTGCAGCCGGGCGATGTCGTGCTGGAAGTTGGCCCTGGGACCGGCGCCTTGACCGAAGCGCTGCTCGATCGCGGCGCCGAGGTCATCGCTTGTGAGGTTGATCGCAATTTGGCTGCGATCATCGCGGATCGCTTCGGCCCGCGCGTTTGCCTGATCTGCGGTGATTGTCTACTGCGTCACCGGGCGTTGAATCCGGCGGTGGGCGAAGCGCTGGGCGGCCGCCCGTTCAGCCTCGTGGCCAATCTGCCGTTTCAGGTGGCCAGCACCCTGATCTGCGTGCTGTTGATCCAACATCCGCAGTGCCTGGGGCAGTTTGTCACGATCCAGAAAGAGGTCGCCGATCGTATGCTCGCCCAGCCGCACACAAAGGAATATGGACCGCTGACGGTCATCGTGCGAGCGCTGGCCGAGGTTCGTCGCCTTGCAGTGGTCAAGCCGACGTGCTTCTGGCCTGCTCCGAAGGTCACCAGCACGATGATTGCCGTTTGCCCCCGGCCGGACCACGGAATCGACGATCCCGGTGGCTTCGCGCGCTTCGTCACCAGATTCTTCAGCAAGCGGCGCAAGCAGTTGGGGAAGATCATCGGCCGCGACGTCTCGCATTGGCCCGCAGGCGTCAGTCCCGACCTGCGACCCGGAGCACTGACGGTGCATCAGATCATCGAGTTGTGGCGGTTGGCGTCGCCGAGTACCGCGGAGTAAGGCTGGCCCGTCCCGCACGCGGTACGATGCATCGCATGGCCTCGGAGATCCGAATCGGCATCATCGGCGGCACCGGGTTGGAAGAAACGCTGCTCGGTGGTGTCGATCCGCAAGGCGCCAAGTCGATCGTTTGCGATACGCCGTTCGGCCGGCCCAGCAGCCCGATCATCACCGGCTGTTGTGGTGATGTGTCGATTGCATTGTTGTCGCGTCACGGCGAGGGTCACCTGCTCAACCCCGCAGCCATACCGTACCGTGCGAATATCTATGCCCTCAAGTCGCTCGGATGCACGCACATCGTAGCGTTTGGTGCGGCAGGTTCACTTCGCCAAGAGATCGCCCCTGGGGATCTGGTGATCTGCGATCAACTCATCGACCGCACCGCGGGTCGAGAACGGACTTTCTTCGAGCATGCCGCGGTGCATGTTGAGTTTGCCGAGCCGTTTTGTCCCGTGATGCGTCGGTGGCTGGTTGCGGCTGCGGCAAAGCTCGGCGGCGTGACCATACATTGCTCGGGAACCTACGTGTGCATGGAAGGGCCGAGCTTCTCGACCCGGGCCGAGTCCAATATGCACCGGCAATGGGGCGGCGATCTGATCGGTATGACGGCGCTTCCCGAGGCACGCCTGGCCCGGGAGGCGGAGATCGCCTACGCATTGGTGGCGTTACCAACTGACTATGACTGCTGGCGACGGCGCGACGATTCTGTCGATGAAGCGTCACTTCTCACCGAAATCATCGCGAACCTCACCAAGGCGACTGAATCGTCAATCGAACTGCTCAGTGCGGCGCTGCATAACGTTGGGCTGCTGGGTGACGAACCCAGTCCCGCACACGACGCGCTGCGCCTGGCGATCTGGTCGGACAAGAGCAAGATTCAACGCGGTGAGATAGACCGTCTGCGCGTTCTCTGGGGAAGGTACTTTGATTCTTGATGCCCCAGCAGCTGGCGAAACCGGTCAAGCCCTCAAGACTCCACCCTATCCCGGATCATTCATTACCACTGAGGCGCCCAGAACACAGATGGTTGCCACAGAGGAAGTTATGCTGAGGAGGGGCCGCTGCCCGAGCAGCGCGTACTGCGCCGACCTAGCTCGAGGCCAGCGCGTTGTATGATCAGATTCTGCCTTTTCTCTGTGCCCTCTGTGTTCTCCGTGGTGAATCGTCCGAGCTATTCAGAACTCCACCAGGCCGATCGACGCGCCGATCGACGTGTCGTCGCGGATCTCGTCACGCCGGATCTGGACGGTCAGGTCGAAATCGGGGAATCGGCGGGTAACGCGGAGACTCACGGCGCGGAATTCGTCCCGACGGAAGTCCCATTGCGGTGACAGCGACATGCTGTATTTCGGTGTCAACCGGTAGGTCCAGCCGAGCTCGAGCAGTTCGTTGCTGCTGGCGTTGAGGAAACGGTATTCCACAGACGTGGAAAACAACGGCGAGTGGTGCAGCTCGGCTCCGATCGATCCACGGGCCACGATGCTGTTATCCAGGTCGTACGTGGTTTCGCCGACGACCGAAAGGTGGTCGCTAAGAAGCCAGATCATGGACGTATAGACATGGTCGCCGAACTGCGAATACTCTGGACGATACTCGAAGAATTGTGGAGCGGGCGATTCAGTGTTGGCATCGTTGGAGTCGAGCACCACGGCGGCGTCGACGGTGAGCACATCCACTGAGCGCCATCGGCCGGGCCCGCCACGCTGTGTCTGCCAGGTGTTGCGCAGGCCCAGCTCCGCGACCGAACCTGTTCCGATCGATTCCACCGCCTCGTCGTAGACGGGCAAGTCTGTTTCGCTCACATCGCTGGCTCCGTACCACAGCGCCATCCTCGGCTCGACGAGGTGCCGCAGACGATGCAGATCGAACAGGCGGTTCTCGACGCTGTTGTCGATTCGCTGGAACTGGGTGTTGAGGCGCACGCCGGCCGCACCGAACATGCGCGCCTGATCCGCCTGTGAGGATGAGGAGAACTCGTCGAAGTCCTTGTCGTACGCGGTGAGCCGGCCGACGACAAATGGGACCACCTTCAAGACGCCCCACGCCATCGGCAGCGCCAGCTCATGTCGAGTGTCGAACCGATTCACGAACGAGCTGACCAAGCCTTGTGCCCGCAGGGCATCGCTGATCCGATCGTCGTTACCGAGTCCGAAGGCCGCGCCGGGAACGCCCAGCTCGCGCGGCGTGCTGCGCTCGAAGCTCAATTGCAGGCGACTCACACGGGTTTCGCCGGAGTAGGTGATCCGATCGCCAAACAACGAGTCGCCGTAGCGGCGATACGTCAGCTCCGGCAGCTTGTTGACCTGGTATTGCCGGCTGGCGAGCAGGTAGCTGTTGGAGATGAAGTCGTTCAAATCGTGCTTGGCCAGTAGCGTCAGCGCGGCGTTACCCTTGCGGTGCTTGAGATAGGCGCTGGTTTGGTATTCGCGTCTTCTCGCGAAATCGTTCTCATGCCAGGTTGTGATGAAGGATTCATCGCTGATCCACGCTGCCTCAGCCTGCAGGGTCCAGTTCCGATTGAGTTGTACCCTGTGTTCCCAAAGGGCGACCCCCCGGTACGCATCATCCTGGTTCACCTCCAACCCCGACGAGGTACGATCGACGCCGTCGTCAAGCAGGCCATACAGTTCTACGGCGCCCTGCGTTGTGCCGAGGTCGTAGGACAGGTCGAGACCGCCGCCGGAGCCCCGCTTCGTGAAATGGTCGAGGCGAAGATCAGCCTCAATTCCTTCGGGCGGTTCGATGCCCAGCAGCGAGAAGGGATTCCATTTTGTTCTGATGCGCACGCCATCATTGTCTCGGGAGCCGACATCGATGCTTCGCAGCGGGATGTCGTCGATCGTTCCGGCGAACCGCGGAAAGTAGAGGAACGGGATGCCCCCGGCTTGAAGGGTGGCGTGCCGGGCGTCCAGGTGGGTCTCGACCTGTTCGGGATCTTGTGTAGAGGGTCGGCGGGTGATGGTGATCCGGCTGGCGCCGATCGCCAGGTGCGGCGTGAAGAACTCGCTGGTTGACACCCGCACCCGCCTGGCCGTCCATTGGTTGGCGGCGATCTGGCGCATCTCCTGCGCGCGGGCATAGAGCGGTCCGCGTAACTCCCGCGCATACGTGCGCAGCACCGCCTCGAGCATGATCGCCTGATTGGTACGAAAATCGTAATACACCTGCGGGGCGCGTATGGTGTACTCGCCTTCGTCGGCGGTTGCGATCACGTTGCCCTCCAGATAAATGCCTCGGATCGACTCCGCGGTCATCTGCCCGCCCAACATCTCTTGGATCGAACCGGGATCGCTGAACACCACCGCACGGTCAGCCCAGATCGTCAGTTCAGACCAGCGGTCGTCGCCCTGGTCGGCGACATACTGCACCACGATTGAACCGATAGCGATGGTGATGTTCTCGTCTTCGCCGGTGGTGACGGTCGTGCGATCGGCAGAGAACCGCACCGTGCCTTGGGGCACAAACAGCGGCGGCGTGGTCACCAGCGGCGGGGGAAGGGTGATCGCGGTCGGCAAGACAAGCTCCTGGCCGGCGATCGCGCCCCCGGGCCTCGGCCGTGGCGGTTCCACGGGCGCGGCCGCCTCGATCTGCGGTCGCCCTTCCAGCGGGGGCGGCTGAGCAAGGAGTCGCTGGAGGTAATCGGCCAGCCGGCGCTGGGCCTGGTCAACGAAGCTGCTGCGCCTCGGCTGCTGCCGGTCGAGCAGAGCCACGTTCAGCTCCACGGCTCCGCGGGTGCTGGCCGTCATGAGCAATTGCCGGCCGCTCACGCCGAGCCCGGCCCGTTTGGCGGGATCGTCAACATGGTCGAAGTACACCGCGATCTGGTTGATCAACCCCTCAGCGGTTGGGATTCGGTTGATCCACACCACCGCCGCGTCGGAGTCGAACGTGTGGCGACCGATATGGACCTTCACCTCGCCCTGCAGCAGCAGTCGCTTGGTGTCGTCCACGTCCCATGCCCACGCGCGCAGCGCTTCCAGGCGGATGTCGCCGGCCACTGGCTCGATCGGCAGCACGAATCCGCTCAACTGGTCGCCGGTGATCGGAATGACTTGTTGGGCTGCGGCAGGAGTGCAACTTAGGCCAAGCCAACTCAATACCGCAAATGTTCGCAGCAGCTCCATGCCGCGGATGATAGAGGCGTATGCCAACCGTCACAACAGGGCAGATTTTGTCGCTAGCCGCAGCCGCAGACCACCTACGAGCCTGACCGGCGAAAGATTCGCATTTCCTTGCGTACAATCGGTGCCTTTGACAATACCGAAAGCTGCTGTGCGATCTCCTCCAGAGGCACGGCGTAGTAAGCAAAGAGGCTTATGACAAGTCGCCCGCGGAGCCTCGACAGATCGATCAAAGGCCTTGCACGATGGCAACCGGTGACTCTGGGATCGCGCAGGGCCTCCCGCTTCAAGACGATGTGCAGGTGCTGAATCCTCTGCCGATACAACAGCAGCTGTAGGCGCTCTATCTGGTCCAGCGGTGCCCGCGCCACGCCAAAGAACGCGCGCCGAAAGCACAGGGTGTCGCCATCAGTCCATAGTCGAGGCCGCCGATCGACCAACGCCCGCAGACAGAAGATCGTGACAAACAGAAGGGCAGCCGAGTACAGCGCGGCAAGTCCGTACCAGATGGCCGGCGAAACGAAGCCAGGCGCGGGGGACGCGAACAGCGGAGCACACAATAGCAGCCCGAAGCCGGACATGGCCAGGTGCCGTGTTACCGCTGACCGGCTGATAACAACCGGAGCGAACGAAGCGCCATCCATCACGTCAGATTCTAGCTGAGGAGTCCACGGCATACCGAAAGTCAGCCTGCGAACATCGCCTCGATGAAGGCGTCCGGGTCGAACACCTCAACATCATCCGGGGTTTCGCCGAGGCCGATGAGCTTGACCGGGATGCCGAGCGCGTCGTGGATCGCCACGACGATGCCGCCTTTGGCCGTGCCGTCGAGCTTGGCGAGAAAGATGCCGGTCACATCGATGGCCTTGGTGAAGACCTCGGCCTGGGCGATCGCGTTCTGCCCGGCGGTGGCGTCGGGGACAAGTCGGGACAGTTACCACTTTCTTCCAGGTTCTTCGGTTGCGAAAACAGACGTTCTTGGGGCGTCCGGCAGGTTGAGTACAGCCCGACTCGCCGAAAGAGGAGCCGGTCCGCACAGCGGACCCTACGAACTTATGGCTTATGCCTTCTCGTCTGCGAACATCGCGTCGATGAAGGCGTCCGGGTCGAACACTTCAACATCATCCGGCGTTTCGCCGAGGCCGATGAGCTTGACCGGGATGCCGAGCGCGTCGTGGATCGCCACGACGATGCCGCCCTTGGCCGTGCCGTCGAGCTTGGCGAGAAAGATGCCGGTCACATCGATGGCCTTGGTGAAGACCTCGGCCTGGGCGATCGCGTTTTGACCGGCGGTGGCGTCGAGCACCAGCAGCACCTCGTGCGGCGCCCCTGGGATTCTTTTCGCGGCGACATCGCGAATCTTCGTGAGCTGCCGCATGAGCTTTGCCTGAGTGTGCAGCCTGCCGCCAGTGTCGATCAGCAGGACATCGATGCCGCGTGCCAACGCCGCATCCGCAGCATCGAAGACCACCGCGGCGGGGTCCGCGCCGGGATCGCCCCTGACGATGTCAACACCCAGCCGCTCGGCCCAGATGCTCAGTTGAGCCACGGCTGCGGCGCGGAATGTATCGGCCGCGGCGAGCAGAACGCTGTGCCCATCGTTGGTGAACGACTTGGCGATCTTCGCCACCGACGTGGTCTTGCCAGAGCCGTTGACGCCGGCGATCAGGATCACGGTCGGTTTCACGGCTGCGACCGCGAGGCTGCGATCGGCGCCGGCAAGGCGAGCCTTGAGCTGGCCCTTGAGAGACTCCAGTGCGTCGTCGCCTCTGGTCGTGTTGCCAGCGCGGTAGGCTTGGCGCAGCTGGTCGATGATTGCCGTCGTCGCGGCCACGCCCGTGTCGGCGGCGATCAGGCGGGCTTCGAGCTCGTCAATCAGCTCTTCGCTGAGGCGCCGGCCGAGCAGCATTCTCCGCAGCGATCCGCCCAACGCTTCACGAGTTCGAGCGAGGCCTTTGCGAATCGCGCTGACGGTGGAAGCGAACACACCCATAGCCTACGCAGAACCGTCACTCCCGCCTATCTTCTCGGTCGCCGGCTGATCCCGGAAGCGTGACTTGTAGATCTTGTCCAGGACGCCGTTGATGAACAGCGGCGACTTCTCGGTGCTGAACTCCTTGGCCAGGAGCACGGCTTCGTTGATCGCGACCTTCGGGGGAGTGTCGGTAGCGGTCATCTCATAGTACGCCAGCCGAAGAATGCTGCGATCGACGACCGGCTGGCGATACGTCGGCCAATCTGGCGCAATGGCGGCGACTGCGGCATCGGCCTCCTTGCGCAGGGCCCAGGCGAGGTGGGCCAGCTCAAAGCCCCTTTCATGGACTTCCGTGTTGCCGGGCGAATCTTTGAGCGATTCGCGTATCGCCTCGGACGATTCGGCTTGGCCGGCGTCGAGTTGGTACAGCGCCTGCAAGGCACAGCGGCGAATGTCGCGCGGCGAGCGCATCTCAGCAACGTGCCTCCATTTCGTGGAGCCTCTTGACGGTGTGAGCGGTTTCGATCGCCGCGGCCATGGCCTGGGCGCCCTTGTTGCCCTTGTCGCCCCCGGCGCGGGCCTTGGCCTGATCGACATTCTGGCAGGTCAGCACGCCGAACGTCACCGGAACGCCCCTCTGTACGGTGATCATGCTCAGCCCGTGGGCAACGGCTGCTGCGATGTATCGATCGTGCATCGTTTCGCCGGAGATCACGCAGCCGAGGGCCACAATTGCATCGGTATCGGCGACCATGGCCAGGGCCTGGCAGACCGCGATCAACTCGAACGCACCCGGGGCGGACACGATGCGAAGATCAGCCTCGGCGCCGCCGGCCTCGGTGAATTGCTTGATCGCCGCATCACGCAGAGCGGCGGTGATCTCGGCGTGGTAGCGGCTGACAGCCACGCCGACGCGCAGCCCCGCAGCACTGACGTTAGGCTTCAACTCTGTATACATCCGGGTGATGTGGCGTGACAAGATCCATGCTTGCGGGCGAGGCATGGTACGACGTAGCGCGGGTTCGATCAATGCAGTCGAGGTCAAGCGGGTAGGATGGAGGCTGTGCGAGCGCTGTTCCTTAAGCTGATCACGGCGATTCGACTCACGCGGCTGACGATGGCGTTCGGCGCGGTGAGCGATGTGTGGTTCGTCATTCTGCTGACCCGGGCCCAGAGGGATGAGGACGCGGCCGTTGTGGTCTTTGGGATGCCTCTGGCGGCCGCGCTGCTGGCGGGGGCGGTGGTGGCAATCGGCCTGTTCGCATACGGCGCATCGCTCAACGATGTGCTGGACGTAAGACATGACAGCACGTTCAGCCCCCATCGGCCGATACCCGCGGGGCGGATCAAGCTCGGTCAGGCCATCGTGATGACGGTTGGCGCGCTGATCATCGCGGTGCTCGCCGGCGCGGCTTTCGGCACGCTAGCGCTTTGGATCACGTTGCTCGTCGCTGCGGGAATCCTCTTCTATAACGCCGCCGGCAAATACATCCCGGCAGTGGGGTTGGTGACCATCGGGTTGATCAATGCCGCGCACATGCTCATTCCCAATGCGCGGCTGAGCTTCACCCTTCCAGTGTGGCTGGTGATGACCCACGCGATGGGCATCGCCACCGCCGTTCACATCCTTGAGGACAAGCGACCTCGATTGACTCGTCGCAGCGTAGCGGCAATGGTTCTCGGTTGGCTGTTTTGGTCCGCACTGATCGTCGCGGCTGGCGTGTGGCGGCAAGGCCTCTGGCCGCAGGCGATCCCGGTCCGGGCGGCGGTCTGGCCGGTGGCGGCCGTATTGGCGTTTGTTCTCGTCGCCCAGTGGAAGCTCAGCGCCGTGTCGGGAAGCGTTGCCGCCGAAAAACTCAAACGATACGGCGCGATGTGGCAGGCCCTGTATGGCGCTGCATGGCTGTTCGCGCTGGATTACAAGATGCAAGCGGCGTGGCTCGGCGCCTTTGCGGTCTGCGGCTTTGGAGCGATGACCCTGATCAAGGAGCTCACCGGGCTCTCCGGTCGCCCGATCGTTTACCGCTGAGAAGCCAACACCTTGAATCGAATCGGGCAAAACAACAGACGGCTTGCCGGACGGCTTCTCCTCCAAAGCTATCCTTGACAAGCCGACTGTGGTGACAGACTACGGTAACCTTGGCCCGCCGCCAAGCGCAAATGCCGTGCTTTCAATGATTTGATTCAATTTCTCGTGACAAGATAGGGGGTTTATGGGGTGGGCCGCGCTGGCAGGCACTGCCGCTGGCGCAATTTGGGAGAAGCGGTCCGAGATGCACGTTGTAAAATCGCAACATGAGGCTTCAGAGGGGTTTGCGCCACGTCGATCAGACTCCTAGCCATGGTTGGGGTCGATGCAGCGTCCGAAGATCAGCACCTCACCGCGAGTGCCACTGCCGGAGCCGCGCTTTCTCTAGGGCAATTCGCTCACGAACTCGATTCCTTGCTGGTTGGTTCATTGCGGTGCGTGGGGCTCGCCTTGCGTCTAGCGCTGTGCCGCCGCATTGTCGCGGAGCTCGACGGACGACTTCGCCCATCCAGCGCTGAGTCCGGTCCCGGCAACGTGATGCGAGTGGAGGTGCCGGTGTCGAGGTTGATTTACCGATGAGTGTTGCTCAACCGAGAGTGATGATCGTAGATGATGATTCGATCGTCGCCGAGTCGATCGCAGAGCTTCTGTCCGACGTCGGCTACGATACCTCAGCCGTCAACAGTGGCGAGGAGGCCTTGGCGGCCATCGACGATGCCCAGCGAGCCGTCGGCGGCATGGCGCCGAATCCCTTTGCGGTGTTGATTCTTGACATGTCGATGCCGGCCATGTCCGGCCTTGAGCTGATCAAGACCTTGCGCAAGCGGCATCCGAGTATCGTGCCGCTGGCCATCACCGGATATGGAACAATCGAGGCGGCCGTCCAGGCCATTCGCACGGGGGCCATCGACTATCTGACCAAGCCGGTGGTGGACGACGAGCTGCGCATCGCCGTGGAGAAGGCGATTCGCCAACAAGTCCTGCTGGCTGAGAACGCAAACCTGCGTCGCCAGCTTGAGCAGCGCTACGGACTGGATAATATCATCGGCTCCGACCCGCGGATGCGACGCATCTACGACGTGGTCGAGGCCGTGGCGCCGAGCAAGACGACGGTTCTGATGTTGGGCGAATCGGGCACGGGCAAGTCGCTCATCGCCCGGGCGATCCATCGCAACTCGTCATGCGCGGACAACACCTTCGTTGAGGTCTCCTGCGGATCGATCCCCGAAACGCTGCTGGAGTCGGAATTGTTCGGCCATGTCAAGGGAGCGTTCACAGGCGCCTACGCGGACAAAGCCGGGCGGTTCCTCGCGGCCGACACCGGGACGCTGTTTCTCGATGAAATCAACGCAGCCTCGCCCGGCATGCAACTCAAGCTGCTGCGGGTGCTTCAGGAGCGCCGCTTCGAGCCGGTCGGCTCCAACGACACCATCGAGGTTGATGTGCGAGTGATCCTTGCAAGTAACGAGCCGCTGGAGGAGCTCGTCGCGGCAGGCAAGTTTCGCCAGGACCTCTATTACCGCATCAACGTCGTGATGATCCAGTTGCCGCCGCTGCGGGATCGGATCAGCGATATTGCGCTGCTCGCCGAGCACTTTCTCGCCGAAAAGTCCAAGGAGGCGTCCAAGCAGATCGCCGGATTCACCCTCGAAGCGATGCAGGCTCTACGGGGCTATGCCTATCCCGGCAATGTCCGCGAGCTGGAGAACATCGTCGAGCGGGCCGTCGTGCTCACCCGATCCACCCGGATCGACGTGGACGATCTGCCTCCGCATGTGATCGACAATTCAACCGGCAAGCTCCTTCCTCGGCACGTCCAACTGCACCTGGCCGGCGATGCAATGTGGTCAGCAGGCAAGCCGATGCCCCTGCGCGAAGCTCTCCAAGAGCCTGAGAAACAGATCATCCTCGCCGCGCTCGAGGCGAACAACTGGAATCGCCAGCAGACCGCCGAACAGCTCGATATCAACCGCACGACACTGTACAAGAAGATCAAACAGTACGACCTGGAAGCCTACGGCCAGGCGGGCTGAGGGCGAGGCGATGCGGTAGAGCGCGCGAGAAGAAAGATTCTGTTTCGCGAAAGGATGCCGCCAATTCGCTAAAGGAAACGTCCTCTTAGCAAAGAGACACGTTGCAATCGCGATCTGGGAGGTTGCGGTGGCAAGCAGAAGGGCTGCTGTGTGAGCTTGTTCGGATGTTGAACCGACATCATTTGTTATTCCATTTCGGTTTCCGAATCCGCTTTCCCCAAACGAATTGAGATATGACGGACTCGCCATCTTTGGTTGGAACCGTTTGGGTTCTCACGATCGGAGACTTGTCGGGGTGCTTAGCGACGAGATCAGTAAAGGTATCCACCGATGCGAACACGGCCTCATATGCAAACTGACAAACAAGCGCATTCATCTCTTCCACCGTACTTCGAGCTGACAGATCACCATATCCAAACCCATGGACAGCGAACTGATCACGCATGGATGAATGACCGTAAATCAATAAGTCCGGTGACACCGGAAACAACAATGTAATCGGCCCGTCAATCCGGATTGCGTACGGGCGCAACTCTGCTTTTGAAACCGATGGATCGAACCAGATTACTGGGTTGTCGCTCGTCAGAAAAGGTACGTCTGTCGTGTTATGCAGCGCCCCGATGCCAATCGTTTCTACCAACTTGGCCATTCCGCGAAGCATAGCGACCATAGCGTGAATTGACTGATGCGGGTCGATGGCAACTTCGACATGATTCCAGACGTTCCCAAGATGCTCAAGTGCTTTGGGCAATGGAGGTAGCTTACCCACGTGATCCAGGTGACGTCCAACCAATCTTACGGTTTCCGCGAGTATCGTCTCACAGGCATCCCGTGCCGCAGGCACACGGACACGGTGTAGTGCGATGAACTGAAATATGTCCTCAAGGCAATCGTTGACATCTTCCTTCATCCTCAGTCGGCGGACGATGTCGGGCCACTTTGCCTCGACTTGACTGAACAGGTCCTCGAGGCTGTTGTGATCGAATCCCCCATTGGGAACCGGCTGCCTGTAGTAATGCTTGTGCTTTGCGATTCTCTCCGGGCGTTGCCGTATGACGTTGTGCGGATCATCCTTTCGGTACATACATATCTTCCCCTCGGCATTCGAGAAGCTACTGAGGTATGTCTGCGCGATAAAATGGTGGGCTTTCTTTTTCATGCCGCCTTACTGATACGACGGGAAGAGAGAATTATGATGGCAGAGCGCAGCAAGGAAGGACAGGCAGCGTGTTCGTGCCAGATAACGGCTGCGGTGGGGTTCGCCGGTTGATCCACCTCTCCTTGTGAGTACGTGTTAGGGGCCCCGCTGGTCTTGAATGGTATGCGAGCCCTGTCCAGGCGTCAGCCGTATGCCGGCGGGTGGCTGGGGCTGAGCGGAGCGTGCCCCAGTGTCGTGAGGCTGTGGTATCAAAGACTCAGGGGGCAGGGCGAGCTTGCGTGCTTGGCCGGGATTCGACGGGATGCTACGCGTTGGGGTCGGCACGGCTTTGCCAGTGCTGTGGATCGCGCTTGGCGTGAAAGACGGCCAGGACGATAACGGTTGATTCCTCGACGATGAAGAAGATGCCGTAGGGAAAGCGACGGATCAATGCCCGACGAATCTGCCGGTGAACGACCGGGAACGACTCAGGGTGTCGTTGGATGGCGGCCAAGCGCGCTTCAACGGCAAGCAAGAACTCGTGGCCGAGTCCATCGCGCCGCGCTTCGTACCACGCGAACGCTTCGGCCAGATCAGCCTCGGCTTCCGGCCGAATGAGGAGCCGTTCGGTCATCCCTTGCGTTGGATGCGGGCTTTGATTGTCTTCCAGGACAAGCCGGGGGCGGTGCGGTTGCGATAGGTTTGCAGCCGACGATCAAGCTCGCCGCGCTGAGCGTCACTGAGCGTCCAGGCATCGGGTTCGTCAGCGATGCTGTCCCAGAGATCCTGGGCCAGTAGAATCCGCTCGGCGGCGCTGAGGTCAAGCACGTCGGCCATCGTCTGCTTCTTCGCCATCAGAGCAGTGTACGAGCTCCACTGCTGTGCGACAAGGGTGGTCGGTGAAAGCTCCAGCGATGAATGTGCGGTGTCTCAGGTTGCGTGGTGGCGAGGCAAGGGGGCAGGGCGGCGAAAGCGACAGTCGGCCTCGGGTGAATCACCCGGGGGCTAACTGGTAGACATGGGACGGGTTGCGGTCGATCAACGCGCTTCGCGGTCGGTCGGATGAGTCGCCCTACGGACCTACAAATCACCATGTTTGTCGATCGCGGTGTCTTCATAGGCGGCGAGCCGGCGGCGGTAGAGCTCGAGCTTGGCGCATTCCAGCGTGCCGATGATGTCCGCATAGCTGGAGTACGATTCGTTGTCTGCACGATCCACGCCCCAGGCTTTGCGGAGAATCTGCGTGATGACGTAGTTGGCGTGGCCCTTGCGACGATCGGCCGGCTGGCGGGCGAGTGACTCGGCTAACTGTTTGATCTGCGGGTCGTAGACTGGGCGGTCGGAGGAGGGGATGTAGGGCATGCGGCGAAGATACGGCTCGGCGCGCGGTAACACAAGTATGAACGCCCACGGGCTCGAGTCCATGGGCTTCCGTCAGTGTTGCGCAGCGACAAGCGACTCATCGGGCGTCTTGGTTGGGGGCACGCCGAGGTAGGTAAGCGTTTCGTCGATGATGTCGCGGACGACCGGGCCGGCGATTGTGCTGCCGAAGTGACCGCGCGACTTGTCGGGATCGTCGATCACGCAGAGGACAACGATGCGCGGAGCCTCGTAGGGCGCCCCGGCGATGAAGCTGGAGACGTAGCGGTCTTCGTAGTAGCCGCCGCCGGTGGGCTTGGGAAGCTGAGCCGTCCCGGACTTGCCGAACAGTTGGTAGCGCTGCGACTGAGCTTGGCGGCCTGTGCCCTCGATCATCACCTCGCGCAGCACTTGACGCACGAGTTCGGCGATTGATTGGGGGACGACTTGATGGTGAAAGCGGTACTGCTCGTCCTCTTGAGTGCGGGCGGTGATGTACAGATCGGGCAGTGTGCCGTCCCTGGCAAAGACGCTGAAGGCGCGGACCATCTGGACGGGGGTGACGGCGATCTCGTGCCCGATCACGACCGATGTTTGGGTGTAATGGCTCCAATTCTTCGGGGTGGTGACCAGCCCGGCCGACTCGCCCGGCACGCCACAGCGCGTCTTGGCGCCGAAGCCGAAGCGCGACACCGCCTCGCGCATCTCGTCATGGCTGAGGCGCTCGGCCACGATCGCCATACCGCTGTTGATTGAACGGACCAGCACGGTGCGCCAACTGACGGGTCCGTGGGTATGGATGTCGCGGATTCGCCGGCCGCGACTGGTGCGGTACGGTCCTTCGGTCGGAGTAGGGATGATCTCATCAGGCTCAGCCTTGGCGAGTTCGGTGGCGACGGCCCAGATGAACGGCTTGAATGTTGACCCCGGTTCGTAGGGATCAGTGACACAGCGGTTGCGGCCCAGCGCCGGCTGAACATCGCGCATAGGGTCGGCGGCGAGTTGATCCCACCCCGGCCTGGTGTTGAGCACATCACACATGGCCATGATTTCGCCGGTCCGGCAGTTCAGGACGACAACCCGCCCGCCGCCGGCGTTATGCTTCTCGACCGCCACACGGAGTCGTTGTTCGGCGTGTTGCTGGATGACCAGGTCGATGGCGAGCCGAACGTCCCGGCCTTCAATGCCGGGCAGGTAGCCCTGCGGCTCGATCCACAGAACTCTGCGTCTGGCGTCGCGGACGTAAGTCAATCGTCCCTGGCGGGGGGCAAGGGCCGAATCGAAGGCGTGTTCCAATCCGCCGAGGCCGGTGTGCTCGAATCCCACCATTCCGATCACGGTCGCCGCGACACTGCCGTGCGGATAATGGCGGACCAATCGCGGCTCCAGCGCGACCCCGCGCAGGCGCGCCCGGCGGATCGCGGCCACCTGCCAGTCCTCCAGCAGATGGTCGATCACCACATATTGTCGATCCGCGCGCTGGAGGATCTTCTTGTCGATCTCGATGGGATCCTCGCCGAGCACAGCACCAAGATCGACGGCGAGCGTCGGGGCATCGACCATCTGTGAGGGATCGACAAACAACCGATACCCCATCGTGCTGGTGGCGATGAGACGGTTGCGTGCGTCGAGCAGATTGCCTCGTCTGGCGAATTCCGGGCGGCTGGAGACCGGGGGCGTAACGGCCTGTAGAAGCTGCGCATCGGGGTGCAGTTTCAGTTGCGCGACCCGCCCCAATAGCCCAAGCATTGCCAGGACCAGGCCCAGGACAAGCAACCTGGCCCATGCCGCCGCCCGGTCCGATTCCGCGTGACGGGTTTCGTTGGCTCCGGCCATCGGACTATCCGCCCCAATCGAAGTCGATGGCTGGTGCATTCGTGTGCGACGCCAGGTGCGTCTGTGTCGTGTCGCTCCCAACGGCACGAATCAGGATCGGGGTCCACGAGCCGCCGAGTCCGGCCATGGCCAGGCGCACCTGATCGGGCTGACACCGCACGGCAATCTCACTGCGCAGTTTCCATAACACCTGTTCACCATCCAGCAGCCGCTGGTGGAGCAGCGCCGATTCGTGGGCCGTCTCGAGGCGCTGCTGGCGAATGGCCAAGAGTGCACAAGCGGTCGCACCCATGACGAGGATGATGAGCAGAAGCTTGGCAAACATGGCAGGCTGTTTTCCTTCGCGACCGGGCTTCGGCCCCCAGGCAGAGCCCCCCGGCAGAGCCGGGGGCTAAGGACTGGGCGGAACTTTGATCACCGTTCCAACCTGGAGGGTGTCCGGGTCGCTGATCA